>NZIT01000049.1 GCA_002691725.1 SAR116 cluster bacterium
TTGTGGAATTGACGCGAATACCTTGCGGCAAGTTGCAAGGGATTTTGCTACAGCTAAGGCCGGAATGATATTCTGGGGTATGGGTATCTCACAGCATATCCACGGCACCGATAATTCACGCTGTTTGATCTCGCTTGCATTAATGTCTGGTCAGGTTGGGCGTCCGGGGACAGGGCTGCATCCTCTGCGTGGTCAAAATAATGTGCAAGGTGCATCTGACGCTGGTTTGATTCCAATGTTCTTGCCCGATTATCAAAGCGTTACTGATGATGGTGTGCGGAGCGCCTTCAATGATATCTGGGAGACTGATAATATTGCCGCAGAAAAAGGCATGACTGTGACAGAGATTATGGATGCTGTTCATGATGGTGATATTTCGGCCATGTATATTCTGGGTGAAAATCCAGCTATGTCTGACCCCGATGTTGATCACGCGCGTGATGCTTTGGCGAAACTTGATCATCTGGTGGTGCAGGATATTTTCTTAACCGAAACCGCTAATTATGCCGATGTTATTCTGCCAGCCTCAGCATGGGCGGAAAAAACCGGAACAGTCACCAACACAAACCGGCAAGTGCAAATGGGGCGGAAAGCGGTTGATGCCCCCGGTGAGGCCAAAGAAGATTGGTGGATCACGGTTGAACTGGCAAAGCGGATAGGTCTTAACTGGACATATCAGCATCCAAGTGAAGTTTTTGCTGAAATGAAGAAATCCATGGCATCGCTTGATAATATTACATGGGATCGCCTTGAGAAGGAAAATGCCGTTACTTATCCATCTTTGTCACCCGAAGACCCCGGGCAGGCCATTGTCTTTGGTGATAGTTTCCCGCGGGAAAATGGCAGAGCAAAGTTTACACCAGCAAGTATCATTGCGCCTGCGGAAACGCCTGATGCAGAATATCCAATGATTATGACAACAGGCCGTCAGCTTGAACATTGGCATACCGGGTCTATGACTCGCCGGGCAACGGTACTCGATGTGATTGAGCCGGAGGCAAATGCCTCTTTGCATCCTAAGACATTGCGTCGGCTGGGCGTTGAGGCAGGTGAGATGGTGACAATCTCAACCCGTCGGGGTACCATTGACATTATGGCAAGAGCAGACCGCGCGGTCGCCGAAGATATGGTATTTATCCCGTTTGCTTATGTTGAGGCTGCGGCGAATATCCTTACTAATTCGGAACTTGACCCTTATGGAAAGATTCCAGAGTTCAAGTTTGCCGCCTGTCAGGTGACGAAAGCACTGGAGACAGCCGCCGAGTAAGGACAAAACGGTAAGCCCTAAACTTCTCACTTGTCCTAAATCTCTCACTTGTGAGGCGTGAACGGCTTAATTAGTGTCAAGATCATAGAGGCCGACGCGCCGCATATGGCTATCAAAACGAAGCTCATAGCCGATAGGCGGCTGTGATCGCTGGGTACATTCCAGCCGTTCACATACCGAGCAATTCACGCCAACAGGTTCGAGCTGTTTATGCTTGCCTGTTTCCAGATGATCGGCATAGACAATATCATTCGCGTGATGAAGCTCACAGCCAAGAGCGATTGCAAATTCAGGCGCTGGCTGGGTTGACGATGTTAGCAATGGCGGTACCGCGCGGGCAATCGACAGGACTTGCTGGCCATTGGGCAGTTCTGCCGCTTGAACAAGTGTTTTTCCCGGCGTCCGAAAGCTTCTATGGACAGACCATTTCGGGCAGGCGCCGCTATGCAAGGCAAAGTTAATTCCAGCCGCCGATATCCGTTTTGAGATATTGCCGGCATCATCTATCCGCACGAAGGCAAAGGGTATGCCCTTCTGGTTAGGTGCATTAAGCGTGGTGAGGCGGTGGCAGGCTTGCTCAAAGGTGACGCCAAAGCGCCGAGACAACAGATCAATATCATAGCGTAAACTATTTGCGGCCTGCAAAAATTGGCTATATGGCATCATGACAGCGGCGGCAAAATAACCAGCTAATGTGATTCGCATCAACGAAATGGTCNGTTCATTCAATGTTTCAATATCTTGAATGAGTGGGTTTATTACTTGATTCTGTTCAATCAGCGCATACTGAACGAGCAAATGAAATATCCGTTGCGGACGCCGAAGCACTTCGCTGATCAATATTTCTTGCCGATGGTGATCATAGCGGCGCAGGTTATTATTCATGATATCCGCCGGCATGACGCGAACGCCAATACTAAGCCTGTCATGGATATAGCTTATAAGAGCATTAAAGTCNGTATCCTGCGGCATACTCTTGGCGCTAACCCCTTTGATAGGGCTATGAATATGATTGCGAAGCTCAAGTGATTGGTCTTCTAACGCCGCGAAATAGTTGTTATTCTTCTCAAGCATATGGCGGACTTGTTCAACGGAATTGCTGAGAATCAGAGGCACACCTTGAGCCCCTTGAGCGCCAACATTATTCTCTAGCTCATCACGAACACTGCGATATGCCTGAAACATCTTGATAATAGCGCGGGATACATTAGGACTTGCCGTTACAATATCTTGTANATCACGGCGGGTAACGCGCTCCTCTGACATAACAGGATCAGTAAAAATTTCAGACAANTTGTTGATCAGCGAATTGGTATCATCCTCTGCAAATTCCATTACATTAATGTTGAAACTACTGCCAATTTTTAACAGAATGGCAGCGGTAAGAGGACGTTGGTTATGCTCAAGCAAATTGAGATAAGAAGGGCTGATACCTAAGGTTTCTGCCATTGCAGATTGAGATAAATCAATGGTTTGCCGAAAGCGGCGCAGCTTATGGCCAGCAAGTATTTTTTCCATAACACCCTCCTGTGGCACCTTCTCATCAAGTCATAATCAGAAGGAAAATATTGAGCATTGGTAATCTTTTACATANGATTGTTGTAACATAAAATCTGGCGTTTTGTAAATTGTATTTGTAAAATATTTACAATTTTCATTTTATCANTTTTTTCCTTTTCATTACTCNGTATTGATCTAATTATTANNAGTGAACAAAAGGAGTNTTGCGATGAAAATTTTAATTCTNGGTGCGTCTTATGGATCACTGCTCTCAACGAAATTGCTCATGGCAGGTCACGATGTGACTTTGGTTTGCCGCACGACTTCTGCACATCTGATTAATACCGAAGGCACTGAGGTGCGGATTAAACTGCGCGANGAAGACACGCACCGCATCATCATGTCAGATGATCAGCCCGGCCGGTTGGACGCAACAACGCCCGAACAAGCCAGACCTGAAGA
The DNA here is from genome assembly GCA_002691725.1 of SAR116 cluster bacterium. Taxonomy (GTDB): domain Bacteria; phylum Pseudomonadota; class Alphaproteobacteria; order Puniceispirillales; family UBA1172; genus UBA12202. Next base: position 3,230 of record NZIT01000049.1, read on the forward strand.
TTATGATCTGATTGGCTTGGCGATGCAGGAGCCGCAATATTCATCACCTGCGGTTGTTGGCTTAATGAAGCGCATTGCNGATGCCAAAAAGCCNTGCCTGTCGATTATGAATATGCCGCCTCTAGCGTTCCTTAAGCGTATTCCTGCTTTGGCTGATGCTGATTTAAGCTCATGCTATGACGATGCCAGCGTTTGGATGAGCTTTGATCCCGGGCTTATCTCTCTATGTAGCCCTGACCCGCAAGCCTTCCGTCCTCCTGAGGAAGCGAGCAATGTTCTGCATGTTGGGCTGCCGACAAACTTTAAGGCCAGCACATTTGCCGCAGATGAACATAACGCCATGCTCAAGACCTTAGCCGAAGATATTGATCAGGTTCGGATTGAAGGCAAGGATGTTCCGGTTAAGCTCCGTGTTTTTGATTCGCTTTTTGTTCCGATGGCGAAATGGTCAATGCTAATGACAGGCAATTATCGCTGTGTTCGTGATCATGATATCCAGCCTATTCAGGCCTCTGTTCATGCTGACATTGAGACCGCTGAGCAAATGTATAAATGGGTTGATAATCTGGCGCAGAAACTTGGTGCAGATGCTAGCGATCAAGTGCCTTTTGAAAAATATGGNNNANGCCGCAAAGCAACTCCTCAAGCCATCATCTGTGGCAAGGGCTATTGATGGCGGCACGACCAAGGTTGAGCGTGTTGATCGCATGATTCAGATCATTGGACGCCACCTTAATATGTTTAATCCAACCGTTGATGGCATTGTTGCAACTGTTGATCAGCGGCTGGTGGAAAATGCCGAAGCCATAGAACAGTCGGCTAAATCAGCATAAAATCATGCTAAATCTTCACATAGAGGTATCCCTCAAGATTGAATAAATGAAAAGAGCGCTGATCCAGCGCTCTTTTTTTGGTGAGAAGGACCTCACCTCTTAATTTGACAAAGCCTAAACGTCTTAATTTTAACGTTCCAACAGCGCTACCAGCGTATCCCCTAAACTTGCTGGTGAGGGCGATACTTTAACCCCTGCTGCCTCCAGTGCTTCAATTTTGGCATCGGCGCCACCTTTACCGCCTGAGATAACGGCGCCAGCGTGACCCATGGTGCGACCGGGCGGTGATGTTCGGCCAGCAATAAATCCAACCATAGGTTTCTTGCGGCCTTTTTTCGCTTCTGCTTTGATAAAGTCAGCGGCTTCTTCTTCGGCAGAACCGCCAATCTCACCGATCATAATAATGGATGCGGTTTCATCATCGCTAAGGAACATATCAAGGACATCAATAAACTCAGTGCCTTTGACAGGGTCACCGCCAATGCCAACAGCTGTGGTTTGGCCAAGCCCTGCCATCGTGGTCTGATAGACGGCCTCATATGTTAATGTTCCAGACCGCGATAGCACACCGACCGAACCACGGCGGAAGATGCTGCTCGGCATAATGCCGATTTTGCACTCACCGGGGGTAAGCAGGCCCGGGCAATTCGGGCCAATGAGCCGTGACGATGAGGCGTCAAGACGTTCTTTCACGCGAACCATATCAAGAACAGGAACGCCTTCGGTTATGCAAGTGATTAGCGGGATGCCAGCATCTATGGCCTCGATAATCGCATCTGCTGCGCCTGCTGGCGGAACATAGATTACCGATGCATTGGCGCCAGTCGCGGCCTTTGCTTCCGTCACTGAGCCAAAGATAGGTAGCCGTTTGCCGCTGTCGCTGACCCATTCTTCACCAGCTTTTTTCGGATGTGTACCAGCCACCATCTGAGTGTCGTGATAGGCCAGGGCTTGTTCGGTGTGGAACGTGCCAGTCTTACCAGTCAGACCTTGAACAATTATCTTCGTCTCTTTGTTAATTAAAATCGCCATGGTCTTGCCCCTAATTCCCTTTAACCGCTTTTACAATTTTTTCTGCCGCATCATTAAGATCATCGGCGGCAATCAAATCAAGCCCGCTTGCCTCAAGAATAGCCTTGCCTTCGGCGACCTTTGTGCCTTCCAGGCGAACAACCAACGGCACCGCAAGTGCGATATCCTTCGCCGCTTGGACAACGCCTTCGGCAATCACATCACATCGCATAATGCCGCCAAAGATATTGACTAAAATACCTTTGACATTCGGGTCTGCGGTAATGATCTTGAAGGCGGCGGTCACCTTTTCGGTGGTAGCGCCACCCCCAACATCCAGAAAGTTAGCTGGCTCAGCACCATAAAGCTTGATGATATCCATGGTCGCCATGGCCAGGCCAGCGCCATTCACCATACAGCCAATGTCACCATCAAGAGCTATATAGGCGAGATCATATTTTGACGCTTCCAGCTCTTTAGGGTCTTCCTCGGACATATCGCGCAATTCAACAATATCAGGGTGCCGGAACAAGGCGTTGTTATCAAAAGACACTTTCGCATCCAGCACTTGCACATGATTTGATGCTGTGATGATCAATGGGTTAATTTCCAGCAGGCTCATATCCTTTTCAACAAAGGCCTGATATAGCGACTTGAACAGCGCCATGCCTTCGTCTTTGGCTGTGCCAGTCATGCCAAGTGCATCAGCAAGCGTTGCCGCATCATCATCGGTGCAACCAGTGCTATGATTGATGGGAACGGTATTTATCTTTTCAGGCGTGTCATGGGCAACGGTTTCAATATCCATTCCGCCTTCGGTTGAGACAACAAATGCAACTTTACCAACCGCCCGGTCGACCAGAATAGACAGATAAAGTTCTTTTTCAATCTCCGCGCCAGCTTCTATATAGAGCCGGTTAACGGCCTTGCCGCTATGACCTGTTTGTGCGGTAACAAGTGTATTTCCATACATTTCATGGGCATTGCCTTTCGCTTCATCAGCAGAAAAGCTCACCCGAACCCCGCCTTTGGCATCTGCCGACAGCTCTTTGAACTTGCCTTTACCTCTACCGCCAGCATGAATCTGGCTTTTTACAACCCAAACTGGGCCGGGCATAGAATCAACAGCTTGATCAATCTGATTGGCGGCTGTGATGACGGCGCCGTCAGCAACAGAAGCGCCGTAGCTCTTTAATATAGCTTTGGCTTGATATTCATGAATATTCATCGACTTCCCTTTATATTATCGCGTCATAATGCGTTGTTTGTTGTGACCAAAAATAGCGCTTTGATGACAGCCTACTTATTGGTTATGCCATGGTATACCAGACAATCTTTTTTTCAAGTCGGAACAGACAATGCATTAAAGATTATCCCAATTATAATGCTAACATGTTGAAATATAATAATAGTGCAGATTCTGTAATGTCAGGCTTGACGAAGTTTTTCTTTGGTATATTGTATTTTTAGTGTAATTAATGCAAGATTATCAATTGTTATTTTGTCTGTTTGCTGAAGGTTTTGGGGGAATATCTGAGGTGAGTAAGCTCAAGCTTAAACCAATCTCTAATGACTTTACGATTAAAGATCATCTTTATGGTGTTCTCCGTGATCATATTCTCGGGATTGACATCTATGGGTCAGATGATGATTTGCGCCTTGATGAGCGTCAGCTTGCGGCGCAACTTGGCGTATCCCGGACGCCAATTAGAGAAGTTTTGGCACGGCTGGCGCAGGACGGACTTGTTGAAATTATCCCGCGCAAGGGTGTCTTTATTCACCGCAAGACGATGACTGAGATTCTTGAAATGGTGATCACATGGGCAGCTTTGGAAAGCATGGCGGCGCGGTTGGTCACCGAAAAAGCCAGCGATGATGATCTGTTATTGCTTCGGCGATTCGCGCAAGGCAGCATAGGCGAAAGCAATTCCATTCCAATTAGTGAATATTCAGATGCCAATATCACATTTCATCAGACGATTTTAGAATTATCAGGCTGTGCGCTCCTGAAAACAACAACAGATCAGTTGTTCATGCAGATGGCGGCGATCAGACGGCGTGCCATTCATGAAGATGATCGCGCGGTTAAATCAGTTTCAGATCACATGCAAATCATTGAAGCGCTTGAGGCCAGAGATGCTGATCTTGCGGCCACGTTAGTCCGTGAACATACCATGCGTTTACATGATCATATTAAATTGCGCTGGACCATTTTTTCTAATGGCGAAGATGGCACAGATGAAGATGGCGCAGATGTAGATGGCGCAGATAAAGCTAACGCCGATACTGAACCCGGTTCCAGTTCTGATAAAGCTATCCCTGAAATGACGCGGGATAGTGATCAGGATAAAATTGTCAGTGATATTGGTGCGGTATCAGCCAGCCAACATAAAGCACAGGCTAGCGTCCAGACCGCCGCCCTGACCATATCTGAGCCACAGCCATTTTCTAAACCACAACCTATGACACCAAATGATAAAAAAGAGGAGCCTTCTATGTCTGATCAGGCGATTACTGAACAGGATACCGATGTAGCACATTTGACAGATGGATTTCATCTTGTTGTTGATGCGTTAAAACTCAATGATATCAACACTATTTACAATGTTCCTGGAATTCCAATTACTGATCTGGGCCGGATTGCACAGGCTGAGGGCATGCGCGTCATCTCATTTCGTCATGAACAACATGCTGGTTATGCTGCATCGATTGCGGGTTACCTGACGAAAAAGCCGGGGGTCGCGCTTACCGTGTCGGCGCCGGGGTTTCTTAATGGTTTGACGGCATTGGCTAATGCCACAACGAATTGTTTTCCTATGATCTTGATCAGCGGCTCATCAGAACGCGAGATTGTTGATCTTCAGCAAGGCGATTATGAGGAAATGGATCAGCTTGCTATTGCCAAGCCGTTATGTAAGGCGGCGTTTCGTGTCTTGCATGCGGAAGATATTGGTATCGGCGTTGCAAGAGCCATTAGAGCCGCATGTTCGGGTCGTCCGGGCGGTGTTTATTTGGACCTTCCGGCGCAATTATTCTCACAAGTGATGGATGCCGATAAGGGCAAAGCATCGCTGGTCAAGGTCATTGATCCAGCCCCCGCACAATTGCCAGCACCAGAAGCGATTACTCGTGCGGTAGATGTTTTGAAGAGCGCAAAAAAGCCGTTATTGATTATCGGTAAAGGTGCCGCTTATGCCCAAGAAGATGAACTGATTAAAACCTTTGTTGAAAACAGCGGCATGCCGTATCTGCCCATGAGTATGGCAAAGGGGCTACTGCCTGATGATCATCCGCAATCGGCGGCGGCGGCGCGGTCACTGGTTCTGAAAGAGGCTGATGTCGTTATGCTGGTCGGGGCGCGGCTTAACTGGCTGTTGTCGCATGGTAAGGGTAAAACATGGGGAGCGCCGGGCGCAAAAACCTTTATCCATGTAGATATTGAACCTCGCGAAATGGACAGCAATGTTGAAATTGCCGCGCCACTTGTTGGCGATATAGGCTCTTGCCTGCGCTTGATGAATGATGCGCTGGGATCAAACTGGCAGAAGCCTCCGGCTGACTGGATTGGTGCTATTACCGAAAAGAAATCGGTTAATCTGGAAAAAATGGCATCTAAGTTGATGAGCAATGCCGTGCCGATGGATTATCATGGTGCGCTTGGCTCACTGCGTAATGTGATTAAGGATAATCCTGATGTTATTCTGGTCAATGAAGGCGCTAACACGCTTGATTTTGCGCGGAGCATTATTGATATCTATAAACCGCGGCACCGGGTTGATGTCGGCACATGGGGGATCATGGGTATCGGTCAAGGGGCGTCAGTTGCGGCGGCTATTGAAACGGGCAAGCAGGTTCTGGCTATCGAAGGCGATAGCGCTTTTGGTTTCTCTGGAATGGAGATTGAAACGATCTGCCGCTACAACCTGCCCGTCTGTATTGTCGTCTTTAATAATAACGGGATTTATCGCGGTACGGATACAAACCCGACAGGCGGCGATGATGTTGCCCCAACCGTTTTTGTTAAAGATTCACGTTATGACATGATGATGCAAGCCTTTGGTGGTGTAGGCGTTTATGCCACAAATACGGATGAGCTTGGCCGTGCGGTGAGAGAGGCCTTGGCATCAGGCAAGCCAACTCTGGTTAATGCCATTATTGATGAGGGCGCAGGTACCGAAAGCGGCCGAATTGGTAATCTCAATCCGCAAAGTATTGTGATGCAGAATAAGGCAAAATCCTAATTGGATTATTGCCATTTGGATAGATAGTAATGATGACCTGAATGGTTTTTAGAATGGATGGTAATTAAAATGATGAAAGCATTAGAAGGAATAAAAGTTCTTGACTTTACTCATGTGCAGTCAGGGCCGACTTGCACGCAGATACTTGGCTGGTTTGGCGCTGATGTAATCAAGGTGGAGCGCCCCGGTGTCGGTGATGCAACCCGTAAACAGCTTGTCGATAAGCCGGGCGCTGACAGTCTGTATTTTACCATGCTAAATCATAATAAACGGTCTATTGAGCTGAACTCAAAGAACGAAACTGGCAAAGAAGTGCTGACCAGATTGATCAAGGAATGTGATGTGTTGGTGGAAAACTTTGCCCCTGGTGCGTTGGATAGAATGGGCTTTGGCTGGGACCGCGTTCATGAGATTAATCCTCGTATTATTATGGCGTCAATCAAGGGTTTTGGGCCTGGTCAATACGCCGATTGTAAGGTTTATGAGAACGTGGCGCAATGCGCTGGCGGCTCTGCCTCTACCACAGGGTTTCTGGATGGCCCGCCATTGGTAACAGGCGCACAAATCGGCGATTCGGGCACTGGGCTGCATCTTTGTCTTGGTATTGTCACGGCGCTTTTCCATCGTGAAAAGTCAGGCCTTGGTCAGCGTGTGAGTGTTGCCATGCAGGATGCTGTGCTTAATTTGGCACGGGTAAAAATGCGTGATCAGCAACGTCTTGATGCAGGACCGCTAAAAGAATATTCGCAATTTGGTGAGGGCATTCCATTTGGTGAGGCGACGCCTCGTTCGGGCAATGATTCGGGTGGTGGTCAGCCTGGCCGTATCTTAAAATGTAAGGGCTGGGAGACTGATCCAAATGCATACACATATTTTATTATTCAAGCGGCGGTGTGGGAAAAAGTCTGTGATCTGATTGGTGAGCCAGATTGGAAAACCGCAGAAGGTTTTGCATCTCCTCCTGAACGGCTCGATAAACTGAACCAGATTTTTGAGCGTATTGAAACGTGGACAATGACTAAATCGAAGTTTGAAGTGATGGATTTATGTAATCCGCTTGATATTCCTGTTGGACCTATTCTGTCGATGAAAGAAATTGCCGAAGACAACGGGCTATATGAAACAGGGACATTGGTGAAAGTCGATCATCCTGAACGTGGGGAGTATATTTCTGTTGGTTGCCCGATTAAACTATCGGCAAGTCCTGTTGAGGTATCACGGTCACCTTTGTTAGGGGAACATACGTTGGAAATATTAAAAGATGTCTTGCATTATGATGATAATGAGGTTGAAAATATCGTGTCATCAGGTGCCGTTGGTGAAGCCAAATAACCTGCTGATCAAAAGGGGATACTAATAATGCGTATCGTATTACACGGACAACAAGCCTTTGGCGAAGCGGTATTAAATAAACTGCTGGAAAGAGGCGAAGATGTGGTTGCTGTTTGTTGTGCTCCAACGAAAGAAGGCAAGCCCGAAGACCCGTTAGCTCTGTTAGCCAAGGAAAAAGGCATCCCGCTGCATCAGCCAGCATCGTGGAAAACACCAGAAGCGCTTGAATTAATGCAGTCTTTCAATTCTGATGTTTGTTTAATGGCATATGTGTTGAAGTTTGTTCCAGAGGCGGTGCGAGAGGCACCGACTTATGGCACGTTTCAATATCATCCATCGCTTTGCCCGCAGCATCGTGGCCCTTCATCTATCAATTGGCCGATTGCCATGGGAAAAACCCATACCGGATTGACGATTTTCTGGCCTGATGACGGACTTGATGAAGGCCCGATTATGCTCCAGAAAACCTGCCCCATTGGCCCTGATGAAACGCTTGGTGATATTTATTTCAAAAAGCTGTTCCCGATGGGGGTAGATGCGATGATGGAAGGCCTTGATATGGTTAAGGCAGGCGTCATCATTAAGCATGATCAGCGGCTTGAAGATGGCACTTATGAAGGCTGGTTCAATAAGGATTGCGCGAAGCTCGATTGGACGAAGCCGGTTGCCGAAACCTATAACACCATCCGTGCTGCCAATCCGGCGCCTGGTGCGTGGACAACTCTGGCTGGTGCTGAGGTTAAAATTTACGACGCTGCCAGAATGGATGGTGATGGGACTCCCGGCGAGATTATAGACGTCTCCGATGAGGGGGTAGTCGTCCAAGGTAATGGTGGGCGTATTCTGATCAAACGTGTTCGACCGGAAGGAAGTGGTAAAATTCCAGCTTCGGAATGGGCATCAATGGTCTCTCTTCAAAATGGTGCAACTCTTGGTCAATAAATCAATGTATAGGAAACTACTGTGAGCTACAAATCTGATATCGAAATCGCCCGCGAAGCTAAAAAGAAACCAATCCAGGAGATTGGTGAGAAGCTTGGCATCCCTTATGAACATCTGTTGCCTTTTGGTCATGATAAGGCAAAGGTATCTGAACCCTTCATCAAAAGCCTTGATGGCCACGAAAATGGCAAGCTGATTCTGGTGACGGCTATTAACCCCACCCCAGCAGGTGAGGGCAAAACCACAACCACGGTTGGGCTTGGTGATGGGCTTAATCGGATCGGCAAGAAAGCCGCTATTTGCATTCGTGAAGCCTCGCTGGGGCCGTGCTTTGGGATGAAAGGCGGCGCCGCAGGGGGAGGCTATTCTCAAGTTGTGCCAATGGAAGAAATGAACCTGCATTTTACAGGTGATTTTCATGCCATTACATCCGCGCATAACTTGCTGGCGGCATTGATTGATAACCATATTTATTGGGGCAATGAGCAGGGTATTGATGTTCGCCGTGTCGCCTTCCGGCGTGTCCTTGATATGAATGATCGTGCTTTGCGCCAGATCACATGCAGCCTTGGCGGTGTTGCCAACGGCTTCCCCCGTGAAGCTGGCTTTGATATCACCGTTGCATCAGAGGTCATGGCTATTCTCTGCCTGGCTAATGATCTGGCTGATCTTGAACGCCGTCTGGGAGATATTATTGTTGCCTATCGCCGTGATCGTAGCCCTGTTTTCTGCCGTGATATTAAGGCCGATGGCGCGATGACGGTTCTATTGCAGCAAGCGATGCAGCCTAATCTGGTGCAGACATTGGAAAATAATCCGGCTTTTGTACATGGTGGCCCTTTCGCCAATATTGCCCATGGCTGTAATTCTGTTATTGCAACTAAAACAGCCCTGAAACTCGCTGATTATGTCGTGACTGAGGCTGGATTTGGTGCTGACCTTGGGGCGGAAAAGTTCCTTGATATTAAATGTCGGCAAGCTGGGTTGACGCCAGATGCAACCGTTATCGTGGCGACTGTTCGCGCTATGAAAATGAATGGCGGCGTTGCTAAGGCTGATCTGGGTGAAGAAAATGTTGAGGCGGTCAAGGCCGGATGTCCTAACCTTGGTCGGCATATGGAAAACATTGCTAAGTTTGGTGTTCCTGCGGTTGTTGCTATTAACCATTTTTACAGTGATACCGATGCTGAGATCGCCGCCCTGCAAGACTTTGTTCAAAGTCAGGGTGGTCAGGCTATTGTTTGTCGGCACTGGGCTGATGGTAGCGCCGGGTCAGAAGAATTGGCAAATAGCGTTGTCAAAATGATTGAGACGACACCAACACAATATAAGCCGCTTTATCCGATTGAAATGAGCTTGTTTGAAAAAATCGAAACGATTGCCAAGGAAATCTATCGTGCCGATGAGGTTGTTGCTGATCAGAAGCTGCTTGATCAGCTCAAATCCTGGGAAGAGCAAGGCTACGGCAAATTACCGGTATGTATGGCAAAAACTCAGTACAGCTTTACAACAGACCCTAACAAGCGTGGGGCGCCGACAGGCCATAGCCTGCCTATTCGTGAGGTTAGGTTATCCGCAGGCGCGGGCTTTGTTGTGGTCGTCTGTGGTGAGATTATGACAATGCCTGGTCTGCCTAGAGTGCCGGCAGCAGAAAGTATCCATATTAATAATGATGGTCTGATTGAGGGGCTATTCTAAACCATAGAAAACCATACAGAACATGGGGAGGCGGCAATGATAAATAGGGTAGTTGTTCCTGTTAGAGATGATGGCAACGCAGAACGTGTTTTGCGTCACGCGATATCTCTAGCCAATAACGTCAATGC
>NZIT01000050.1 GCA_002691725.1 SAR116 cluster bacterium
CATTTAATTACCAACTTGTGCGCCTTGGCATCCTGCCTAAAGCACTAAAGCGGAGGATAGCGCAATGAAAACGCACCACACTTCCCTATATCATTCAATCAATAACCCAAAACCATCTAATGTGTTCAAGCAAGAACTTGTTACATGGGAGAGAACCAGGTCTGGTCTTCGAATAAGTCGTGTAGAGCGGTCTTTCGATACTGACAGACATTCTGATAATCATATCAGTACGCCTCTTCCACTGCCTCCACATCAAGTCTAAGGGGGCTATCATGACATATACTGAAGAACAGCTAGATGCGATGTCTGGCAAGGTTGGTTCTGTGCTTGGAGAAAGACTTAACTATTTATCAAGAGGACAGGAAAACAGTCTCGAGTTTGCGCTTCTTAGCTTATTCGAAGACCATAACGGACAAGCAAAAAATATTCCTGATGAAGAAATCTGGGGTGCTTAGATGGTTATGGAAGCTTTCTACCCGCCAGACGCATTGGAGTTATCAGATAGATTCCAAGCGTTAATGGAGATACAGGGAGCAAATAAAAATGGCTAAATGCAAAATAAGGAATGTTAAACTCACCATGGCTAAGAAAAACGATGCTTTGTTCAACGGGTACTGGGTTTTATCTCCCATGTTCGCACCTAACAAGAATTCATCTTCTGAACACAATCAGGACAACAAATCATCCAAAACTAAACTTAAGAAGGGATAGTCGTAATTAAAATTACGCATATTTCCTCCCTAAACTCGGACAGCCTTTGCGCTGTCCTTTTTTTTATGACAACATCGAAGAATGTAGAAAAATGTTTTGGAGATTATTTATGTTCAGCGGCCACTGCTTATGCAAATCTGTATCCTTTAAATTCCAATATGACCCTATGATGCACTTCAAGTGTCATTGCTCAACGTGCCAAATAGTTTTTGGGAACTCTCTAAACGCATTAGCAATGCCGGAAGAAGAATTAAATATAAAGGGTGAATTGAGACGATATTCTATAATTGGCGGAAGCGGTAACCAATTACATTATAATTTTTGCTCAAAATGTGGGGTCTTGATTTACAATAAGCCAGAGTTGCTGGAGGGGATGATTTACATTCCAGCGGGCTTGATGAAAGAACAAATTGAATTTAGTCCCACTGTGGAACTATGGTCNAGTAATAGACCANATGGCATTGAAAAAACCCCNACTACAATTGCAGATTTCGAAGATAATGGGACAGTTGANAGGCTTGTTGAATTGTTGGAAAATCTTGAGCAAAGGGAATAAATGCACACCATCATTAAAATTGCAGTTGTTCCCTTTCGGCAATTGTTTGCAATCGTAGCGGTAGTTCAAATCTTTTTGTCGAAGATTGTAAGATGTGTATTTTCATTGTCAGAGGTTAGAATTTCGAATGAAGGAAAGTTTGAAAATTGAAACGATTACCATCTCAGGATTGGAAGGGAAGCTAGCCCGACCTCACAATAATTTAAAAATAGAATCACTTGTAATAATGCTACATGGTTGGAGTATTAATTCAAATTATATGACTAATTTTTTTCCAATACTTCTGAATAAATGCTATCATACAGCTTTTTATGCGCCAGACGCACCATACGCCTGTACTCATACCGGTGACGGTAGACAATGGTTTAAATTTGACCCTGAACAAGGGGTTGATTTCTTTAAGCATAATAAAGATGTGGAATCCTCAACAAGGGTCATAGAAGATTTAATTATGGATGCCGCGAAGTCCTTTAAAATCCCATTATCGAGAATCATTCTATCCGGATATTCCCAAGGGGGTGTTATGACATTGGCCGAAGGAACCAAACATAATTTGGCAGGACTTTTGGTGTTTGCTGGTGTTTTGCTCACTCCTCGCACTCTTCAAAACGCGCATGTTCATAGCCCAGAGATAATGTTTATTCATGGAGAAAATGACGAGGTAATGCCTCTATCAGCACTTGAATACACAAAACAAATATTATCGGAAAAAAATTATAAGCTAGAGACTGTTATATGTGAAGGCTCGGGACATTCTATGAACGAATTATCACTACAGTCTGCAATACGTTTTATTTGTGGTAGATTTAAGTAACTGGCAATACACAGGATGATGAAAATGGTCATTACACCCACGCATTTCTTAATTTAGGCAATGGATTTGGACGTGCGTCTTTCTAAAAGTGGCTTTAACAATGATATATTTACACAAGGTTATTCCTTTAATAACAAGCCCTCTGTTTGTGGTCATCATCTTAGTTTTATGGGGTATTTATTTTAGTTCAAAAAGAGCTTGCTTTTTAGCTATCAGCATTCTGGTTGTTTGTTCACTTCCTGTGTTTTCAAACAAACTGATATCTAATTTAGAGAAAGATTTNACTCTAGCACCGATATCTAGCGCTAAACAAGCTGACGCTNTTGTTGTGTTGAGNGGAATTGGTCAAACAATCCAGGGAACTAACGGTTTGATTTACGAATTGGGTGAAGCCGCTGACAGGATATTNGCTGGNATTGACCTGATTAAAGAAAAAAAGGCCCCTNTTTTAATACTTACAGGTGGTAAATTACCGTGGTCAATCGGAAGAACTGAAGGNAATTANCTACGGGANATNTGCCTTAAANACGGAATTTCAAGTGAAACTGTGCGTATTACCAAAAANGTCCAAAATACTGACCAAGAAGCCAAAGCTGTGGCAGAATTGCTTTCAAAAGAAAACTCTCACATTATTCTGGTTACATCCGCCTTTCACATGCCTAGGGCAAAAAAAGTATTTGAAGCGTCGGGTGTTTCAGTAGCGCCATTTCCTGTGGATTTTAGGAGTGTAAATAAAAAAAATACAATTATAGACTTTATACCGAGTGCAAAAGCTTTTCATGATAATAGTTTTTTTGTTAGAGAGTTTATAGGCAGATTATACTACACAATTAAGTACTAGACGATTTTAATTTTATCTTTGTCTAAAGGGTAAAAGACATTATGAGTTAGGAAAAATATGGCAATACAAAATAATAAATATCTTTATATGGTTTGGCTCCAAACATGTAAAAACCGTAGCCAGTAGACACTGATTTTTACAAGCACGATTTCATCTGACTTGAACCATCATTTTTGTCATTTTTTATTTATGAAACGAAATTAATTCAATAATTCAGACGCTAGATAAACCCCGCGGTAGCGCATCACCCATGGCGGATACTTTCAGACAGTACCTTTTACAGTTCACTCGGCGGCGGCAATCCATTGCCAATCGCATTCCAATCATCATCGGTCTGTGAAGAAAGTAAATAGGTGCGGCAGTCAGCTAATAAACTATCAAACACAAATTGTTCGTGTCTATAACGCTTCCAATATTCGTTAGCCATTTTTTCGGCGTAAGATTCCTGCTTATCAGATAGCTTCTTACCTTTTAAAGATTTATTTTTATTACTACTATTAAGAGTTAGATTTAAGTTTTTACTTAAGTGTTTCTGTTGCGCTGTGCCACATGGATTTGTAGCACTCTGCAACATGGATTTGTTGCTTTCTGCCTTGTGGCTGTCTNCAACACGGTGAAGAATATACTTATTAGATGAATATCTGCCGCTATCCTTGTGCTGGTGCTTCCAGCTTATAAACCCTTTTTGCTGGAGTGATTTACACGCGCGGTTGATGGTGGAACGTTCGAGGCAAGTATAATTTGCAATTGTTTCCTGTGCTGGATATGCATATCCCAAATTGTCATTAAAATAATCTGCTAAGCAAATCAAAACAAACTTTTCAGACGATTTTAAACCTTTGACAGTCTTTGCCCATTTAAACCATTCCACAGACATATTTTCTAACTCTGCATATGCGCAAAAGCATGTGTGTCNGGTTTAAGTTGGCTTTTTAACCACTCATCNAGCCACTCTTCNGTNTAGTAAGCAGTTCTGCCGATTATAGTATATTTNGCACCNNTTCCAGACATAGCATGTCTAGCCAACATNATTTTAGATGCGCGCAACCCTTTTGATTTNAGATACTGCGCNGCCTCTTCTCTTCTAAGTAANTTCATTTATGTCTCCATTAATTTACTNAANGGAGACAATCTATTATTTGGNTTTACTATAAGATGCGGGGTTAATTATTTANTTTTACCCCTTTTCGGTGCCGCTAGGAGCACACTTGCCCATTCCATGCCATCTCTTTCTGCTAATGACTTCAAAATATTTTTACCACGATTAATATTTTTCCTCAGGTCATCAATATTTGTTGCATAGGATTGTTCCATCATTCCTTCTATATCAATAACTCGCTTATATGGATATTTCTCAAGAAGTTCCTTTTTAGAGCGATATAGTCCAATACAAGTCCACTCATCCCACTTATCCGAATGAGGGCGACCAACCTTTGGATTGCTAGATTTCCAATAGAAATCTCCATCTTCTAGATATTTTTCTATTACCGCCAGAAAGTCGTTATTAGGAACACCCCCTTCTAATAAGAATCTTATTAATTTATCGGCTTGACCAATTTTCAAAGCATCTAAGACATTCAGTTGTTCATGTGTCCACTTAGTCTCTACCAACAGCTTCCTCCACTATATCTGACCATTTTTGTAAAACGAATTGCTTTCGTTCCTTATATTCGGAGCGGTTATATATTCCAGCAACACCTCTGCGTGTGACGTCTCGATGATTCAAACAAGCCTCTATGGCCGCATGGTCAACAATTAGTTCATTCATTATTGTCGAGAAGGTGCGTCTGAAATCATGGAACTGCCATTGAGGTAAATCTAATTCCGTTTTTAATTTATTTTTTACTTTACTGCCTAAAACCATTGGAGTTCTTCCATTAGTTGTAAACAGTAACTCCGTATCATTTCGTTTAAGAGGCAGTTGTTTTGATGAAAATTCCGAGAGATAAAGTGAAGTGGGGTCACTGTTTTTAGTTCTCTTAGCAGGAATAGTCAGCCAATTATTCGAAATCTCAGCCCATTGTGAACCGAGCAACTCAGTTTTTCTTGCTGGTATTAGAATGAGCAGTCTCACAATAGAGAGGTGCTGTGGATTTAGGAGTTTAGTTGACCTCCATATGTCTGATATTTCTTGAATAGAAAGAACTCTATCTCTGCTTCTTTTATTGAAATTTGGAGGGGAGCCAATAAGTGGATTGCCATCTAAGTAACCAAATCGAACGCTAAAAGTTAATACTGCTGACACAGCACCCCAAATAGATTGTGCAGTTGGGTTCCTTCCAGATTGCATCAAGGGTGTAATTATATTAGCAACATTTGCCCGGCTAACTTGGTCTAATTTCAAACTGCCTAGTGGCTTTATTGCATATCTTCGCAAATAACCCATTGTTTCTGACTTATATCTTGGTGATTTACCTTCGAAATGTAATTCTTCGAAGTTATTAACAACCGAGCTAAATGTAGGAATTAATTCTATTTTTGCTTTATTCGATAGATAATCTGGTGAAGTAAATTCATTAGCTAGATGGAGTGCACGCTTTCTAGCACTTTCAATTGTTAAGTCGTTTACTCTTCCGATGGTAATACGTTTAGCTACTCTACTACCTTTCGGTCGTCTTTCAAAAATGAAGGATGCAACACCAGAAGCCATCACTCGCACACCGAAACCTATTATTTCAGTGTCAAAAACTCTAATTGAAGCTTTACCTTCGGAAACTGATAACTTAGCTAGCATCGAATTTGTTATTTTTTTTCGCATTACAGCCCCATTCATCAAAAAAAAGGGGGAGGTCGTGTCTACACTATGTCTACACATTTTTGAAATTACAATGATATCTAAACGAATTATAAAAAACAATGCTTAAATGAAAACAGCGCCGAAAGGCGCTGTATACTTCAAAAATAATGGTGGAGCGTACTGGGATTGAACCAGTGACCCCCACGATGTCAACGTGGTGCTCTCCCGCTGAGCTAACGCTCCAAACCTACTATTTGAATAAGTAATTAACCATCCCACTTACCCCTGTCAAGGACAGTCTGGCATGATACAACGCCTTAAGAGAAGTGATATTTATTTGCCCTGAATTATCTATTAGCATCATCTCTTAGAATTATCTGTTGGAATTATCTTTAAAAACTATTTTTGTTTTACTAAAAAATGTTTATCTTATCTTCATGTATTCTAAAACACATGACTTTTCGTTTAATGCTCGATTTACAACGCCCTCTATTGATGCGTTTTTAGTGGATGAATTAGCTCTTTTGGCTCCTCAAAAGATTGGCGGAGAATGTTTAAATTCTCCAGTGATTTTATCTGTTCCGCATGGGGGACGGTTTTATCCCTCTCAGATGATTGGAAATGCCGACCTTCACGCCATGCGAACATTAGAGGATGTTGGCTCAGACATAATCGTAATGCCATTAGTAAGTTCAGAGCAATGCGCTATTATTGCCAAATGTAGCAGAGCTATCATTGATGTAAACAGACCTAAATCTGCTCTCGACCCGAAATTAATAAAGAATGTTAATAATAAAGCCGTTACGATAGCAAATGACAGATGGCAGCGATATATCCATTCTGGTTATGGGGTTATCCCCCGCCTTTCAGCATCGCGGCGCCCATTATATAATGTCCCACCGACTTATGAATCTGTTCAACAGCGAATAGACCTCTGGCATCAACCGTATCACTCCTTAATTTCTCAAACACTAGATGAAGCGCAGCATATTTTTCAAAAATCATTTTTACTCGATATTCACTCAATGCCGCAATCATCCCCTGATCTTGCAGATATCGTGATAGGTGATATGAACGGTCATAGCGCCTCTCAGGATTGTTCCGATTTAATAAAAAAGGAATTAAAAAAGTTTGATTTAACCTATTCGATGAATAAGCCCTATGCAGGGGGATTTATTACAGAATATCACGGCAAGCCAAATCTTAATAAGCATGCTATTCAAATTGAAATAAATCGGGATTTATATCTGCAAGAAGATTATAAAATCAGCAGCGAAGCAGTTCGCGAGCTAGGTGTTGTATTAAGAGATATCGTTAAATCAGTAAGCTCTATGTGCGAATAACCGATAGAATTTAGGCATACGGGTTTTTGCCTTTCCGCATGACCATTCTGACAGGAATTCCTATTAAGCCAAATTCATCTCTCAGGCCGCCTATCAAATACCTTAAATAAGATTCTGGCAAATCAGCCGGGCGAGAAACAAACAGCGCGAAAGTTGGTGGCCTTGATTTTATTTGCGTCATATAGCGGATTCTAAGGCGTCTTCCTTGAGCCAGCGGCGGCGGGTGTGCTTCCAGCATCACTTCTAGCCAACGGTTTAACCTGCCTGTTGAAATTCTAAGCTGCCAAATGGATTTAATCATTTGTACGGACTGAAATAACTTCTCCAATCCTGTACCATATAATCCTGAAATAGGAACCACAGGTACACCGCGCAACTGTGCAAGTGATGTTTGCAGCCTATCATTTATTTGCTTGATCGAGACAGATTTATCTTTCACATCATCCCACATATTAGCGGCAATAATCAGCGCCCTTCCCTCATCTGCTATATGGCGAGCAATTGTTATATCCTGTTTGTGTGGGGGTTGGCGGGCATCGAGCATGAGAATACAAACTTTGGCGAATTGAATGGCTCTTTGAGCGTCATTAACCATCAATTTTTCAACCTTTTCTGAAATTCTCGCAGAACGCCGTATGCCAGCTGTATCAACA
>NZIT01000051.1 GCA_002691725.1 SAR116 cluster bacterium
CGCTTAATTTATATTATTTTGTTTGTTTCAAGTCTTAGTTTTCTTGGCCTTGGCGTTCAGCCCCCACAAGCCGATTGGGGCTCTATGGTGCGTGAAAATCTAGGGGCGTTACAATATGGAACATCAGTTATTCCAGTTATTGCGCCAGCCATTGCGATTGCTACTTTAACCGTTGGCATTAATTTGATTGTTGACGATGTCTCTGCCTTTAGCGGCGGCAAATTGTCGAAAAGGCTTTGATAATGGCAAAACAAACGCATAAAGATGAGATCATTTTTGAGGCAAAGAACCTGCAAATCAGCGCTATCCGGGATGATGGCAGTGAGTTGCCTATCGTCAAAGGCGTTGACTTTAACGTCAAACGCGGCGAAGTCGTGGCACTTATCGGTGAGTCAGGGTCTGGTAAAACAACAATTTCCTTAGCGTCGCTTGGATATTGCAAACCTGGATTAAAATTCGCTGGTGGCGAAGCTCTGTTCAAAGGCCAAGATGTATCGAAAATGACAACCGATGAATTGCGCCCTATCCGCGGCGAGAAGGTAGCATATCTGGCCCAAAGTGCCGCCGCCACATTCAATCCATCTATTCGGATTAATGAACAGGTCACCGAAGCGCCAATCCTGCACAAAACCAAAACCAAGGAGCAGGCTGATAAAAAAGCCCTTGAGCTTTATCATGCGCTCGAATTGCCTGATCCTGAAAATATTGGTAACCGGTTTCCGCATCAGGTATCAGGCGGTCAGCTACAACGGCTAATGGCGGCGATGGCATTATGCGGTGATCCTGATCTGCTCGTCCTGGATGAGCCGACAACCGCGCTCGATGTTACCACCCAAATCGAAGTCCTAAAGGCATTTAAGTCTGTCATTAAGCAACAAGGCGCGGCGGCTATTTATGTGACGCATGATCTGGCGGTAGTTGCCCAAATCGCTGACCATATTGTTGTTCTTTATAATGGCGAGGTCAAAGAGGCTGGCCCAACTGATGTGCTAATCAACTCGCCTCAGCATCCCTACACAAAACGCCTGATGGAAGCCATTCGGCCAATGCCAGAAGCCGGGCTTGGAGAAGATGTTGGCGATGAACATCTGCGTGATGTGCCCGTGCTTGAGGTTAATAAGATTGATGCTGGTTATGGCAAGATTGTAAACGGCATGCCTTCCAGTCTTATCCTCAAGGATGTGAATGTATCGATCAAACGCGGCAAGACGGTCGGCATAATTGGCGAATCTGGATGCGGAAAATCAACCCTCGCAAGGGTATTTGCCGGGCTTTTGCCGCCGGCTAATGGTAGCATTGCGCTTGATGGTGAGGCGTTAGCGCCGTCCCTCAAACAGCGATCACATGCAGAATTAAGGAAAATTCAATTTGTGTATCAAATGGCAGATACGGCGCTTAACCCACGCCAACGCATTGGTGATATTTTAGGCCGACCATTAGAGTTTTATCACGGTCTTTCTGGTAAAAAGAAAACCGCGCGTGTCAATGAGCTGCTTGAAATGGTGGAATTGCCGTCACAATTTGCCCAGCGTTATCCGCATGAATTATCGGGTGGCCAAAAGCAGCGGATTAATCTGGCAAGAGCGCTCGCATCTGATCCTGAGGTCGTGCTTTGTGATGAGGTGACATCNGCCCTCGATACGATTGTTGGCGCTAATGTGATCGAATTGCTCAAACGCTTGCGCCGTGATCTGGGCGTGTCCTTTGTCTTTATTAGCCATGATCTGTCAACCGTCGCATCTTTTGCTGATGAGATTGTCGTTCTCTATGCTGGCCGTGTGGCAGAGCAAGGGCCAACCGACCAAGTGCTATCACCGCCCTATCATCCCTATACCAGGCTTCTGATCTCATCAGTGCCGGAGCCANGGGTCGGATGGCTCGAAGATATGACGAAAACCAAAGAGGCGGTTTCAGGCATTTCAGGTGCGGTTGANATTGATGCTATCGGCTGTCCGTTCTTCAAACGCTGTCCGCATGCGATTAGCGGCACTTGCGATACCACCGCGCCGCCACGGCAGATTGATAATAATAATCATATTATCGAATGCCATCTCGATATCAAAGACTTGCTCTAACGATTTTTAGCCTTTTTCCTGATCACATCCTTATATCCAGCCTGAGGCTGTATCTGGCTTTAGCTGGGCATTGACTTATGCTTTTGCTTTTGCATAAACTGCACTATACATAACTGTACATTACTATAACCAGACAGTATTTATTTAAGGCGATATTAATCTGGCATTGGGGGGGAATTCAATGAAATCACATTATAGAGTAGTCGCTATAGGCGGCGGTGTTGTTGGCTCATCTGTGCTTTATCATCTAGCCAAGCTTGGCTGGACAGATGTCTGTATGCTGGAAAGATCAGTGTTAACTGCGGGTTCATCCTGGCATGCGGCAGGCGGTATTCATGCTCTTAATGCTGATCCTAATATTGCCGCGCTTCAAGCTTATACGATTGATTTGCTTTCCGAAATTGAACAGGAAAGCGGCCATAATATTGGGCTTCATATGACGGGCGGTCTGACCATGGCGGGAACGCCTGATCGCTGGGAATGGCTTCAGTCTGCCTATCGGGTATTTCAATCTATTGGCATTAGTGATTGCCGTCTTGTCACCCCCGAAGAAGCTGGTGAGCTTAATCCGATTATGTCGACAGATGGGTTGCTCGGCGGAATGTGGGCTGATCGGGAAGGCTATATTGATACGACAGGAACGGTTCATGCCTATGCNATTGCGGCGCGTAAGCGGGGTGCTGAATATTTTGAACATACAAAGGTTGATAGCCTTGAGCAGACGAAAGATGGCTGGCGCGTCAACACTGATAAAGGCACGATCACTTGTGAGCATGTGGTTAATGCTGGCGGCTTATGGGCAAAGCAACTTGGGCGAATGGCGGGCATTGAGTTGCCTGTCTCACCATTGAAACATCATTATCTTGTGTCGGATTCGATCCCTAAACTTGAGGAAATTGATTTTGAAGTTCCTATGACCGTAGACCTGGAGGGCTTTACTTATCTGCGCCAGGATCAGAATGGTGTCTTGTTAGGGATTTATGAAATCGACCATGAGCATTGGGCAATGGATGGAGCGCCATGGGATTATGGCATGGAGCTATTCCAGGAACAGACTGACCGTATTGAAAACGAATTGATAATGGGGTTTGAGCGCTATCCTGTCTTGCAGGAGGTTGGCGTTAAAACATGGGTTAATGGCGCCTTCACCTTCTCACCGGATGGCAATCCGCTGGTTGGCCCTGTTCCTGGCAAGCCTGGATATTGGTGTGCTTGTGCGGTGATGGCCGGCTTCCTTCAGGGCGGCGGAGTTGGCAAATCCTTAGCTGAATGGATCATCCATGGTGAGCCAGAGGCTGATGTTTATGGGATGGATGTCGCCCGATATGGGAAATTTGCGGAAAATAAGCAATATATCAAGGAAACCACAGGTCAGTTTTATTCGCGGCGATTTGTCATGACCTATCCGAATGAACAGCTGCCAGCTGGCCGGCCACTTAAAATGACGCCAGCCTCTAGTGACATGTCAGCCGCAGGATGTCATTGGGGGGTTAGCTGGGATATGGAAGTGCCATTATACTTTGCCCCCGAAGGATTTTGTGAGACGCCTTCGCTGAAACGATCAAATGCTTTTGATATTGTTGGGGACGAATGTCGGGCCGTACGCTCTGGCGTCGGATTACTTGATATTTCCGGCTTCTCACGTTTTGAGGTATCAGGCGCCAATGCCGAAGCATGGCTTAACCGCATCATGGCTGGCCGTCTGCCAAAACCTGGACGTGTCCGGCTATCACCAATGCTAAGCGAAGAAGGCAAGTTAAAAGGCGACTTGACGATCTTTAACTGGGGCAATGATGTGTTTTGGATCATGGGCTCATACTATTTGCGGGCATGGCATATGCGCTGGTTCAATGATCATATTGAAGACGGCGTCAGCATCCGTGATCTAGGTGAGGAAATGGTTGGCTTCTCTCTTGCCGGGCCTAAATCAACTGAGGTTATAGCCAGTCTCACCGATGGGGATATTGAAGCCTTGCCGTTTCTTGGCTGTGGTGAGTTTGATATTGGGCTTATTCGCGCCAAGGTTGGCCGCTTATCAGTTGCAGGAGAGCTAGGCTATGAGATTAATTGCCGGATGGGTGATCATATCACCCTTCGCCGCATGTTATTAGAGGCAGGGGCAAAATCTGATATTCGTGAATATGGATTTAATGCCATGCTTTCCCTGCGCCTGGAAAAAAGCTTTGGCATCTGGTCAGCTGAGTTCACGCAAGGCTATACCCCCGGCATGACGGGCATGGATCGCTGGATTGATTGGGATAAGGGTGATTTTGTTGGACGCGCGGCGGCGCTGGCAGAACGTGATCAAACACCACCACAGCAAAAATTGGTGACTTTAGAAATTGATGCTGATGATGCCGATGCCAGCGGCTATGAGCCGATCTGGTCTGGCGGTGAATTAGTGGGCTTTATCACATCAGGCGGATATGGCCATACCATTCAGAAATCGCTGGCCATGGGCTTGGTCAATGCTGATCTGGCGGTTGAAGGAGCCGAATTGACGACGCATATCGTGGGTGTTGAAAAAACCGCTAGAGTCATTGCGCCATCACCTTATGATCCGCAAGGAAAGGCCATGCGATGAGTAAGGATATCGCGCCTCTCGACAAACCTAAGCGGTTGGGCAGAAGCAAGCGGAATAAGGAACGCACCGCACAGCCTGCCCCGCCGCAACCGTTCGGCGCACTTGATAATCCTTTCCCGCCATTAAACGGGTTTGATGACAATATCATTGAGGAAATGCATCAGTCGGCGCTGAAGCTTCTTGAGCATGAAGGCATTAAAGTTCTGCATCCTGAAGCAAGGCGGCTCTATCAATCTGCTGGTGCGAGGGTTGATGAGAGTAGCGAAATGGTCTGGATTGGCAGGGATATCATTCTTTCCGCCCTCAAAACCGCCCCTAAAAGCTTCACCTTAAGAGGCGGCAATCGCGCTCGTGATGTCACGCTTGAATTGGGCAAATTGGTCTTTCAGCCGGGAGCGGCGGCACCCTATGCGACTGATCTGGAACGCGGGCGCCGCATTGGGTCTGAGCAAGATTTTCGTGAGCTGGTAAAACTGACTCAGTATTTTTCATGCTTTCATATGATGCCGCCCTTGGTTGAACCGCAAGATGTCACCCCTGAGCATCGGCATTATGCCATTATGGATGCGATGCTGACCGAAACCGATAAAGTGCCATTCATTTATTCGCGCGGCTCACAACAAATCGAAGACGGGTTTGAGATGATCCGACTGTTTCGTGATATCAGCATGGAGGAGTTTCATACCAACCCTTGGTGTTATACCATTATCAATACTAATTCGCCGCGCATCCTTGATCTGCCTATGGCACAGGGATTGATTGATTTCGCCCGCGCCAGACAGATGAGCATTGTCACGCCATTTACCCTGATGGGAGCCATGGCACCGATTACCGTCGCCGGAGCAATGACGCTTTCTCACGCAGAAGCGATGGCAGCTATTGCGCTGGTTCAGATCACGCAACCCGGGGCACCTGTCTGTTACGGTACTTTCACCAGCAATGTTGATATGAGATCAGGGGCGCCTGCCTTTGGTACACCTGAACATTTCAGGGCCTCATTAGTGGCTGGACAATTAGCCCGAAAAACTGGTCTGCCTTGGCGCTGTGCATCAGGAAGCGCCGCTAATATCAATGATATCCAAGCCGCCAATGAAACCCAGTTTGGCTTATGGGGATGCTTGATGGCAGGGGCAACCATTGTTATCCATTCGGCAGGCTGGCTGGAGGGCGGCTTGGCGTTATCCTATGAAAAGCTGATCACCGATAGCGAAGTGCTGAAAATGGTGGAACATATGTGCAAACCTTTATCCATTAGCACCGATGATATGGGATATGACGCGATTGCCGCGATGCCTCCTGGCGGGCATTTTTTCGGATGTGATCACACAATGGCACGATACCAGACCGAGTTTTATCAGCATGTCGTGGCTGACCTGTCAAATTACGGCACTTGGAAAGACAATGGGAGTATTGATACCAATCATCGCGCCACCAAAATATGGAAAGATATCTTGCAGCAGCCTAACACGCTCAGCGATAATGACGTTCCAATAGCAAAATTGCGCCAGTTCATCACAACCCGAATGCATGAAGGCGGCGCACCGCCTGTGAGTTAATGGTAATCACCTTAAATAAAATGGACAAAATGAAAAGCATTTATGGATAGTTTACCGCCATCACATCAGCACCCTAATCACTCATCAGGGCGGCCGTCTAGTCGGCCATCCGGCCGGAAGGGCAACATAAAAGTTACCCGTGAAGATTGGATTAAGGCCGCGATTGAGCTGCTGATCACGAAAGGCATTGATCATGTCAAGATTCTCAATATCGGCAAAAAACTCAATGTCGCCCGCTCAAGTTTTTATGGATATTTCCAAGACCAAAATGATCTGCATAATGCTCTCTTGGAAGAATGGCATAACCGCAATACGATAAATCTGATTACGGAGGCAACGACGCCCTGCGCGACGATAACCGAGGCCGTGTTAAGAGTGTTTCGCTGTGCCGTTAATCCCACCCAATTTGATATCCCCCTGGATTTTGCTATCCGTGATTGGGCGCGAAAATCAGACAATATTGCAAGCCGCATCATTGCCTCCGACAAAGACCGTATTGCGGCGCTAACTCGGATGTTTGAGCATTATGGGTTTCCGCCCATGGAATCCGGAACGCGCGCCCGCGTCATCTATTTCATGCAGACCGGATATAATGACGCGGTGATCAAGGAAGATATGAAAAACCGGCTTATGCTGGTGCCGGATTATGTTCGTATTTTTACGGGAAAAGACGCAAGCCAAGAGGAATTGGATGCTTTTACCGCTTATGTGGTAAGTGTTTCTGCCTGAATGACCGAGACAGTAAGCGACATGGTGAGCGACATGGTGCGCGAGATGATGCGCGACATGGTGAATATGAAGGCAAGTCGCGTTTTCAAAAGATATATGTTGTTTTGACGATATTTAGTGATAGCATCACTTTATTATATTCACATGATAAGTTTATTAGATGGATAACCCACAAAACATCTCTGACCCTTTGCTTCAGCCGTTTCAGATTGGCAATAAAACCATTAAAAATCGTATTTTCAGTACTGGCCACGCGCTCAGCCACGCCAATCATGGCCGCGCAACAGACACAACCTTGCGCTACCAAATGGAAAAAGCGAAAGGCGGTATTGGGCTGTCTTTTGTTGGGGGATCAGGCACTGTTTCCGCCGATACGGCACCAGTGTTTGATCAGCTCATCATAGATGATGAGATTATGCCATTTTTTAAGCAATTGTCTGATTTCTATCATGATCATGGTGCATTATTAATGACCCAGATCACCCATCTTGGTCGCCGCACGAACAGCAAGGCTGGCCAATGGTTGCCGATCATCTCTGCCTCAGCAAACCGTGAAGTCTTGCATCGCGGCTTCCCGCGAGAAATGGATGAAGAAGATATTATCCGCATTGTTGGCGATTTTGCGAGCGCCGCAAAGCGCTGTAAAGACAGCGGCCTTGATGGGCTTGAGATTATTGCATCAGGACATTTGATGGATCAATTCTGGTCACCTGTCACTAATCAGCGTATCGACAAATATGGGGGATCATTGGCCAACCGAATGCGCTTTAGCCGCATGGTCTTTGCCGCCATGCGTGAAGCTGCAGGCGATGACTTCCTGCTTGGCGTCAGGATGACCATGACCGAGCAGGATCATGATAAAAGCGGCTTGTCTGAGGCTGATAATATCAGCATAGCCAGCAAATTGCGTGATGATGGTGTGATTGATTTTCTTAATCTTGTATCTGGCCGCATTGATAGCTTGCCGAGGTTGACCAGTTATATGCCGGGCATGGCGGCGCCATTATCACCTTTCTTAGAGCAGGCTGGGCGGTTCAAACAAGACATTGATTTGCCAATCTTTCATGCTACGCGGATTAATGATTTATCAACCGCGCGTTATGCGATATCGGATCATTTGATTGATATGGTCGGAATGACACGCGGGCATATTGCTGACCCTTATATCGTTGCCAAACTGGAACGTGGTGATGAGGATCGTATCAGAACTTGTGTTGGCTCGACCTATTGCTCAAACTATGGCTATTGTATCCAGAACCCGGCAACGGCGCGCGAAGCCTCACTTCCGCATATTATAACCCCTAGTGATGACAGCGCTAAAACCGTGGTTATTATTGGCGGCGGCCCTGCCGGATTGGAAGCCGCGCGAGCCAGCGCCGAGCGCGGTCATAAGGTCATCTTGTTTGAGGCATCAAATCGTCTGGGTGGGCAGGTTAATCTGGCAAGCAAAGTTAATTGGCGCAAAGATTTGGGCAGTATTATTGATTGGCTTGAACGCGAATGTCAGCGCTTAGAGGTTGATATCCGCTGCAATCAGTTTGCTGATCAAGACATGATTATGGCTGAACAGCCCGATATTGTCTTTATGGCAACTGGCGGTTTGCCGCATACGGAATGGGTCGATGGAGATGCTAATATTCTAACGACATGGGATGTCATGTCAGGCATGGCGTCGCCAGAGGGCAATGTCTTTATCCATGATCAAACCGGGCTTAATGTGGCTATGGCGGCGGCGGATTATCTGTCTGAGAAGGGCGTTCAGGTTACGCTCAATACGCAAGATGCCTATATCGGATATGATGCGATGCGGCTGGAAATGTCGCCTTTCATGAAGCGGTTTTATGAACGTGGAGTGATCATGCAGCCTGATCATGAACTTATTCGTGCCAATACATATCGAAACCAGGTCAAAGTGACGCTCCGCAATATGCATACCGCTGAGCTGACCGAGCATTACTATGATCATATCATTGTTGAGGCAGGGACTTTGCCGAATGATGAGCTGTTCTATGCCATGCGTGATCATTCGCTCAATAATGGCGTGATTGATCTTGATCGGATGGCATTAGGCGAACCGCAACCTGTTTTTGCCAATAATAATGCCAATAATAGTGCCAGTAATAGTAATGGTAACGACTATCATCTCTATCGGATTGGTGATGTTGTCGGCAGTCGGGATATCCATTGCGCCATGTTAGATGCGTTACGCATCTGTGCCAGAATATAGCCATATGGGAATCATCGCACGCATCCCCACTCTTTATCGCGCTATATTAGTCATTCTCTTTGGAATTTTTGCTTTCGATCTGATGGGGGTATTTGTCAGAATTCTTGGCGAGCAGTTTCCTATCTTACAAATTAGTGCGCTNCGCAATATATTTGGCGTAATTCCAGCATTGTTGTTTGTCATGGCATCAGGGTCAATTGCTGGCTTGCGGCGAATATGTACACCATATCAGATTGGGCTATGCGCGTTTCGCGGACTTTCGGTTATTTTTGCCCAGATTTGCTATTATACCGCGTTAAGTCATATCGCCTTTGCCACCGCAACAACACTGGCATTTGCTGGCCCTATGTTTATCACCGCCTTATCGGTTCCNGTGCTNGGGCATANGGTNGGNTTNTGGCGNTGGTCGGCGGTTATTTTAGGNTTTNTTGGGGTTNTCGTNATNATGCGGCCNGGCGCNGATGCGTTTGAGTNNTATGCCATATTGCCNGTNTTNGCGGCNGTTGGATATGCCATGGCTTCGGTCACGGTCAGGCTTTTCCCTAGTGATGTTGGCTCTAGTGAAATTCAGCTGGTGACGCAAATCTTTTCGCTGGTTTTCTCTGTCATTATACTCCTCGTCTTTGCTGATCCATTGCCTATTACCGGCAGCGCCGATTGGCTAAAATTTCTCATGGTTGGCATATGTGGCGGTATCGGCGTGTTATGCCTTGTCACGTCATACCGATTGGTAGAACCNGGGCAAATTGCCCCTTTTGAGTATTTAGGGATACCGATCTCATTCATTCTTGGTTATATATTTTTCAGCGAAGCGCCGTTTGATCAGCTGATCCCCGGCGTATTCTTAATCATAGGAGCAGGCTTGATCATTGTCTGGCGCGAAAGACATATCAACGCCAAAAAAGAAACTGGTGACGCCGATGCCAGCTAGCGTCGCGCTAATGCTAGCCAGTTTAATCCATCAGCCATATCACCTTTGCCTGACGGATTTTTTGGCCGGTATTCGGCACCAATAAACCCGTCATAGCCCTGATCATCCAGCCATTGATAGATCGGGCGATAATCAACATAACCTTCATCAGGCTCATGCCTGTCAGGGATGCCAGCGATTTGAATATGGCGTATCCATGGCATAGAAAACGCAAGCTCAGCCAAGATATCGCCGCCCATCTTGCCAACATGATAACAATCAAACATTAATCCAAGATTTGGCAGTGAAAGCGCCTCCAATACCTTCACCGCCTGGCGCACATCATTCAGAAAATAGCCCGGCACATCAATGGGGTTAATCGCCTCAATCAAAATGTCTAGCTCATAGGGGCGTGCCATNTTGGCAGCATATGTCAGCATATGATGAAATTGCTGTCTGCTCTGATCATCTGATGCGGCTTTACCAGCCATAACATGCACGGCTTTTGCTCCAATCTGATGGGCATAAGTGATCGCATCCCTAATGCCTTGTTCAGCGTCAGCTTGTCTTTCGGGAAGCGCAGCAAAGCCAAACTCAGCCGCCATATTGCCGGCGGGGGTATTTAACGCCAGCATAGGAAGCCCGGTTGCCGCCAATGCCTCAACAATTTGATCCGCCGCATAAGCATAAGGCCAATGGCATTCTACCGCATCAAAGCCTGCCTGATATGCCGCATGAATAGCATCTGGCAGATCAATATCTGTCCATAAAAACCCTAGATTTGCCGAAAACTGCGGCATAACACCCTCACCTGTTTGATTAGTGAAAATCATATTGCCTGTTTGGATTGAACAGGTAAAGTAGTGTCCATGGACTAATTAAGGATAATGATGATGTCACGCATAGTATATGTNAATGGNAATTATNTNCCNGAAGCTGAGGCCACTGTATCTGTGTTTGATCGCGGNTTTGTCATGGCGGACGCTATTTATGAGGTTACGTCCGTTATTGATGGCAAAATACTTGAGTTTGATGGCCATATGGCACGCATGCAACGCTCATTAGATGAGCTGAATATCACTTACAAGGTTGATTATGATGACATGCTCGCTATCCATAGGGAGATGATCAGTCGCAACAATTTGGCGGCAGGCGGGATTTATATTCAGATATCACGCGGCAATCCCGGGGATAGAGATTTTCTTTTTCCGGATGGTGATGCCATAACCCCAACAATTGTTCTGTTCACTCAAGAAAAGCCAGACCCACGTATTGATGACAGCAAGCTAACAGGCTGGCATGTCATGACTATGGAAGATTTGCGTTGGCATCGGCGTGATATTAAAACCGTTCAGCTATTATGGCCGTCGCTTGCCAAGACCGCCGCTGTTCGGGCTGGCTTTGATGACACATGGATGGTTGAAAACGGCACGATTACTGAGGGGACATCTAATAATGCCTATATCATTAAGGATAACGTCATCATAACGCGCCAATTATCACATGATATTTTGCATGGGATCACCCGTGCCTCATTGCTCCGCTATGCGCATGATCGCCAGATGAAAATCGAAGAACGGCCGTTTACTCTGGATGAAGTTATGTCCGCAGATGAGGCATTTATCACCTCAGCCTCAACCTATGTGAAACCTGTCGTGTCGATTGATGGGGTCAATATAGGCAGTGGTGAAGTTGGCAAACATGCGCTTCAATTACGTCAGGTTTATATTGAGGAAAGCTTGAAAGCAGCTATATGATCAGCTTTTTTCAGCGTTTCTGGCCATGGGTAGTGCTAGCCGTTACTGGCACGGCATGGGGGCTGACATTCTCGCTCACCAAAATGGCAACAAATACAGGCGCCGCAATCATCGGCATTGCGTTTTGGCAGGCCTTAATCAGCGGCTTGATGTTAATGGGATATGCGCTTATTCGGAACGGCCATATCGGCATTAGATGGCGTCATATCCCTCTTATTACCGCCGTATCAGTAACCGGCATTCTGGTTCCAGGATTAATTTTCTATGCCGCTACTCGCCATGTTCAACCTGGAATACTGGCGATTGCCGATGCATTAGTTCCTATGATGACCTTCGCATTGGCATTTTTACTCGGCTTTGAGAAAAACTCCATGCGCAGGCTCATCGGTTTACTCGCAGGCATTACCGGCATTTTATTACTGGTTGTACCCGACAGCAGCCTACCTGATGAGGCGGCAACATTCTGGGTATTATTAGCATGTTTTGGGGCGGCGTGTTATGCGGTTGAAAATCTGATCATTGATGCTTATCAGCCTGCTGATTTAGGCCCTATCAGGCTATCAGTTGGCATGAATATCTTTGCCGCTTGTATTCTGTTGCCATTAGCTTTAGCAACAGATCATTTTTTTATCCCGCAATTTCTAATGGGCGTTCTTGAATGGTCAATATTAGGCATCGCCTTGATCTCTGCCGTCGCCTATTCGTCTTTTGTCTATTTAATCGTATCAACCGGCCCTGTCTTTGCGTCTCAGGTCGGTTTCATGGTCACAATAACCGGCGTGTTATGGGGAATTGTGATTTTTGGTGATACCTATGCTGCCAGCGTTTGGCTGGCTTTAGTGATTATGATGATTGGACTGGCCTTAGTCACGCCGCGCAAAGATACATCCCCTGCCCCGCCATTGCCGCCATCAGGCGTCAAGCCGTTCCCGCCACCATCAGAATAATCATAACTGACCAGACCAAACCAGAAAAGACTCGAAAAGACCCAAAAAGAATAGAATAGATTGACGATTACTAATGCATTGGGCATCATTACATTTATCTAAACAAACAGGTTGAGGATTATGTCTTTAAAATCAGAACAGTATAATAACAATCTTGAAAATCAAACTATCACGCCCGATCAAGTGCAATTCTGGGATCAAGAACATATTATTCATCCGTGGAGTGATTTATCAGACGCCCCGCCTGAAATGACACAAATCCAGAAAGCCAAAGGCATTTATCTGGAAGACGGCCATGGCAATAAAATGATTGATGGCCCTGGCGGTATGTGGTGCGTTAATATCGGATATGGGCGGCGCGAGATGGCTGATGCCATTGCCAAACAAATCATGACGATGACATATTCAAGCCCTTGGTTCACATCCAATCAGCCGTCTGCCTTGCTCGGCAAAAGGATTGCTGAAAAAACGCCGGGAGACCTGAACTCCATGGTCTTCACCAATGGCGGTTCTGATGCGGTTGATACAGCGCTAAGATTTGTCATGTATCGCAATAATGTTCTTGGCCGCCCTGAAAAGAAAATGATCCTTTGCCGTGAAAAAGGCTATCACGGGTCATCGTTCCTATCCGCTAGTGTATCTGGAACAGGGCGTGAACATGATCGCCGATTTATGGATACGCACGAAGATATTGTGCTGATGTTGCCAAATGTGAACCCGTATTTGCGGCCTGATGATATGTCAGAAGATGACTGGTGTAACGCCAAGGTCAAAGATATGGAAGACCGGATTCTGGCTGTTGGGGCGGATAAGGTTGCCGCCTTTATTGCTGAACCTGTTTTATCATCGGGAGGTGTTATTATCCCACCAAAAGGCTATCATCAGCAGACGCGCGAATTATGCAGAAAATATGATATTGTCTATATCTCTGATGAGGTTGTGACAGCATTTGGCCGCTTGGGACACTGGTTTGCCTCAGAAGCTGTCTTTGGCATTGTTCCCGATATCATTACTTGCGCAAAGGGGCTAACCTCTGGCTATGTGCCGATGGGGGCGGCTATAATTTCTGATGCGCTGATGAAAGATTTTGATCAGCTTGATGACAGCGCCCGCCCATTTACCAATGGCTATACCTATTCGGGGCATCCCGTTGCGTCCGTTGCGGCATTGACGAATATGGATATTATGGAACGTGAAGGTATCCTTGACCATGTACAGGATGTCTCTCCGCATTTCCAACAGCGGCTTCGTGATATTGGCGCTAAATATGACATTATTGGCGATGCTAGAGGCATGGGGCTGCTTGGCTGTCTCGAAGGGGTGGCGGCATCTGGTGTGTCCGAGGAAAAGAAGCTGCAAATTGACAGCCATTTTGGTTACATGATGGATGAAGCATGTGAGAAACGCGGACTTCTGGTCAGGCCAATCATAAATATGTGTGTCTTCTCGCCGCCACTCATCATTACCCATGATGAGATTGATAGCATGTTTGACATATTAGAAGACGCCGTTATTGAGGTTCAAAAAACGATTAAATCCTGATGAAAAATTTTGACGTTCTTCGGTTTATATTTGCTATTTAAAGTCAGTTTGGCATTATATTTATACTTTAGACATCATAATAATTAAGTCACTTAACTTAACTTGGAGGAGATGATGAATACTTTTAAAACAATCATTGCCACCGCGGCAATCACAGCTATCGGGAGCGTAGGCGCCGCCTATGCCGAAGATGCTGAACTCATTATTTTTGATTGGGGTGGATATGAAGACCCTAATTTCTTTCCGGATTATGTCGAAAAGCATGGCATGTCACCAACATACAGCTTTTTCACCGACGAAGAAGAAGCATTTCAGAAAATGCGCGCCGGATTTAGAGCTGATCTTGGCCATCCATGTTCGCAAAGTGTGGTCAAATGGCGTGAAGCAGGCATGCTAGAGCCAATTGATACATCACGCTTATCACGCTGGGATGAGGTAATCCCTGAGTTCAAAACCATTGACGGCTTTAACACCGATGGCAATCAGTGGGTTGTGCCAGTTGATTGGGGTCTTACCGCCCTGACTTATCGCACTGATCTGGTCGAAGCTGCTGATACGGTATCCTTACAATCCTTTGCTGATCCAAAGTTTGCTGGCAAGGTCTCCCTGCCTGATAACGTTGATGATGCTTACGCTCTTGGCTATTTAGCGGTTGGCGTTAAGGATTGGAATCAGGCAACTGATGCGGATTTCCAGAAAGCCTCTGATTTCTTGCGGAAAGTTCACCAGAATATCCGGACATACTGGGCTGATGGTGCTGAAATTCGCTCATTGATGGCATCTGGTGAGGTCACCCTATCTTGGTCATGGAACGAAGTCGGTGTCATTCTTGAGGGCGAAGGCCACCCTGTTGCTATCAATGAAGATACCGAAGAAGGCAAATCCACATGGCTCTGCGGATATGTCATTCTCAAAGATGGCCAAGGCAGTAAAGACAAAGCCTATGACTTCCTTAATGCTTGGTTAGATGAAAGATCAGGTGAGTATATGGTTAATGAATGGGGCTATGGCCATTCCAATTCAAACGCTATGGATAAGCATGGCCCTGGGGCTGGATTTGGAACGCTAGCAAGCTATTCAAAAGGCACATTGTGGCAAGCACCAGTCAGCGCTGATCATAGAG
>NZIT01000052.1 GCA_002691725.1 SAR116 cluster bacterium
CAAATATGGACAAGTGAGAAACTGGACTTTCTGACAAAACCTGATAGTGGCGTTGAAGAATCGTTTGAAGATAGCGGCATCCCTGAACGATTGATGGCTGTGCTAGCCAATATGGAAGACCGATAGATAAAGTTCTTAATTTTCTTTATTAAGGTTTTTATAGTCATGGGGCTGATCAAACTCGGACATGACTAATCCTCTGTCTAAAAACTATCATTATTTATTTTATCTTATCATTGACTGCTTTTATGCATAAAAGAGTACACTGATAGCCTTTACATTAGAGAACACTTATATCTATATTTATACTGGTATTTAAATGGAAATGTTTATGTCTGATATAAAAATTATCCGTAAAGTGGCTGTGATTTTTGTCACTGACGTAGTGGGTTTTAGCAAACTCATGGAATATAATGAAGATGCAACGATGCAGAGTTTAAACTCTTGCCGAAAAATCTTGGAGAAACTTTTNGAAGAACATGGTGGNCGCATATTTAACACTGCCGGAGATTCGGTCTTGGCTGAATTTCAAAGCGCTGTTTCAGCAGTTATTTGCGCTACTGAGTTTCAAAAATTAATAAAGCAAAGAAATTTATCCGTGTCCAAGGATTCAATGATGGAATTCAGGATAGGTTTGAATATGGGNGAAGTAATCGTCGAGGGCAATAATTTATATGGAGATGGCGTCAATATTGCTGCNCGTCTTGAGGCATTTAGCCAACCTGGCGGGGTTTCTTTATCCAAGGCTGTACATGACACTGTTAGCCAGAAAGTAGAGCTGAGCTTTTCTGATTTAGGCACACAACAGGTCAAAAATACCGTTCTTCATGCCTATGATATAGGCATTGACGGGCTACAACAACGTGAGCAATCATTGGTCAATATGCAGTCAGAGACGACCACAGAGAGCAAACCACCTTGCATTGCCGTTATTCCCTTCAAAATCATGGGCAATGATGAAGACCAGGAATATTTCGCAGATGGCGTCACCGAAGATATCATTAGTAATCTCTCCTCATGGAAATCTTTCCCTGTTATTTCCAGAAACTCAAGTTTCAGCTTCAANGGCCAAGACATAAAAACATCTGAAATAGCAAAAGAGCTCGGTGCAAATTATATCGTTGAGGGAAGTATCCGGAAAGGCGGCAATAAGGTCAGAATCACTGCCAGTCTTGTCGATGCTACCGACGAGCAACAAGTATGGTCAAAAAGATGGGATCGTTCACTTGACGATATTTTTGAAGTACAGGATGAGGTTTCACAAGACGTCGCAGCTTTGATTGTTCCTGCCCTCAAAGGGAAAGAGCATGAGAGGATAAAATCCAAGCCGCCAACATCCTTCTCAGCCTGGGACAGTTACTTAAAAGCCCTTGCCATTTTTAACGATGATGATGCCGAGGATCATGAAACCATCATGAAACTTTGTAATGATGCCATTGAGAAAGATGAAAAATTGACCGATGCCTATGTCTTGAAATCTCGTTGCATTTACAATCGCATCTTTAGTAGTGAATTTGGAAATGAACGCATAGAAAATGAAAAACTGTTTCATGAATTTGCCAATAAAGCCTTTGCTATTGATCCAAATAATCCAGAAGCCGTAAGTGCTTTTAGTCGTTCGTTCAATNTGAAAAAAAACTACGACCAAAGGATGAAATACGCAAAACAGGCCCTTGATCTAAATCCTAGCCATGCAGGATCAAACTTTGATTATGGTCTGGCTCTTTGCAATGATGCAAATTTCAGTGATGCTGAAGCATATATTCAAAAGGCGATAGAATTAGACCCATTAGGCCGAAAAAAATATGAAGGGTTTTTGGGAATTCTGTATATGGCTATGCAAGACTCGAAACAGGCGCTTATATGGATCAATATCCTTTATGATAGAACTCAGCATAGTCGATATGATGGATTTAGAGCTGCCATTTATGCGCATTCAGGTGATACGAAAACAGCAAAAGAGTATCTTGAAAAGTTCTTAACTTCACGCNCCGAAATCNGNTNTATTGAGGATTATATGAAGGTTGCACCAACAATTTGTGCTGACTATCTTGAAACTGGGCTTAGAAAAATCTGGTGATCTGANNCACCGTTTANCCTCTAACCCCAAATCGATCAAAACATGTTCAGACCAAGACTAACCAGATGTGTTTGGTAGCCAAGGTCTAATCCCCAGAAATAAAAAAAGCAACCAGCAAGAAGCAAACGGCAAGAAGCAAGAAGCAACGGCACCGCTTGCGATGCGATATGTCGTTGCTTCTAGCACTAAATGACTATAAATTTATCCACAATTCGTTTATGGTTCTGTTATGGCTATAAAATATATAAAAAAAGCAACAATGACCTCAACAACAAATTCAGCCGATGTGCAGAAAACCGTTCAAGCTATTCTCAATGATATTGAAACAGGTGGCGATAGCAAAGCGCTCGAATATGCCGTCAAGTTTGACAATTATAAAGGCAATATTCTGCTGACACGCGATGAAATAGAGGCCGCTAAAGCCCTCGTTCCAAATAAGATCAAACAAGATATCATCTTTGCGCATGATAATGTTCGGCGCTTTGCTGAAGTNCAGNGAAGCACCNTGNAAGATGTTGAGNTTGAGATTGTTCCNGGCTTAATGGCTGGGCANAAAACNATCCCTGTTGATGCCGCTGGNTGCTATATNCCNGGCGGCNGATANAGNCATATTGCNAGNGCNATCATGACCGTCACAACCGCGAAAGTGGCGGGGTGCCGCCATATCACGGCCTGCTCACCCCCTCGCCCTGATATTGGTATCGCGCCCGCCATCATTTTTGCCGCTGATTTATGTGGAGCTGATAAAATCCTTGCTATGGGCGGGGTGCAAGCGGTGGCGGCGATGACATTTGGGCTCTTTGATCTGCCCAAAGCCAATATTCTCGTCGGCCCAGGCAATCAGTTTGTCGCCGAAGCCAAGCGTATTCTTTTTGGCAGAGTAGGGATTGATATGATTGCTGGCCCTACGGACAGTTTAATCCTTGCCGATAACACAGCCGATGCGGAAATTGTGGCGGCTGATCTGGTGGGACAGGCCGAACATGGCTATAACTCGCCTGTCTGGCTGGTGACAGATGATCAAGCCCTTGCCGAAAAAGTGCTTGAGCTGGTGCCGCCATTGATTAATGATTTGCCCGAAACCAATCGCATCAATGCTGAGGCCGCATGGCGCGATTATGCTGAGGTGATCTTATGTGACAATCGTGAAGAAATGGCGGCGAAATCAGATGAATATGCCCCTGAACATTTGACTGTTCAGGCGGCTGATCTGGATTGGTGGAAAGACCGGCTAACCTCATATGGATCGCTGTTCTTGGGCGAGGAAACGACAGTGGCTTTTGGCGATAAAGCCTCAGGGCCTAATCATGTTCTGCCAACATCTGGTGCCGCCACCTATACAGGCGGTCTATCGGTGCATAAATATATGAAGATTGTGACATGGCAACGCGCCACCCGTGACGGCATGAAATCAGTTGGGGAGGCAACGGCGCGTATCTCGCGGCTAGAAGGCATGGAGGGGCATGCTCGAACCGCCGATATCAGGCTGGCAAAATATTTTCCAGGTGAGAACTTTGATCTCAGCGCGGAGGAGTAATATGGCTTCCCAATCTGATCCAATGGCGGAAAATCTGTTTAGTGTTGCAGGGCATATCGCTTGTGTCACAGGCGCCAGCTCAGGTCTTGGTCGATTTGTGGCAACCGCTCTAGCGCAAGCTGGGGCTTCTGTTATTGGCGTAGCGCGGCGTGCTGATGCGCTTAAAGAATGGCAACATCCCCTTGGCGATAAGGCAGGCTATATTTGTCATGATCTGATGGAGGGTGATGGCATTGCGGCGGCGGCGGATAAAGTGTCTGCTGTCTTTGGTCCGCCCGATATTGTTGTCCATGCCGCAGGGGTGAATACTCGTGAGAGTGCTGATAATGTAACAGCAAAAGGATGGGAAGATACGATCTGGCTAAATCTTACGGTGCCGTTTTTCCTCAGTCAGCAATTTGTCCCTGCCATGAAAGCCCAAAAATGGGGGCGCATTATCAATTTTGCTTCTCTCCAGACAGTGCGCGCTTTCCCCAATGGCATAGCCTATGGCGCGTCTAAGGGCGGCATTGGTCAAGTCACCCGCGCCATGGCAGAAGCATGGTCAGGTGATGGCATTAACGCAAATGCGATTGCCCCCGGATTTTTCCCAACCGAGCTAACTGCACCTGTCTTTAATGATGCGGGTCAAGCGGCACGCAATGCCAGCCAAACCTGTATTGGCCGTAATGGTCAGCTTGAAGATATAAAAGGCCCGGTATTATTTCTCGCCTCCAAGGCTTCTGCCTATGTCACAGGACATGTCTTGATGGTAGATGGAGGCTTCACCGCAAAATGAAAGCTCTTATCTATACAGCCCCGCATAGACTTGAGTTCAAAGATACAGCAGAACCTGCTGCCAATGCTGGTGAGTTGATGGTCAAGGTAGATAGCGTTGGCATTTGCGGCTCTGATATGCATGCCTTCCTTGGCCATGATGACCGCCGACCGGCGCCACTCATTCTAGGGCATGAAGTGGCAGGTTTGACTGATAATGGCCAGCGCGTCACCATTAATCCACTCGTGACTTGCGGGGGGTGTCAATTTTGTGCCTCTGGGCAGGATAATCTTTGCCAGGATAGACAAATCATCTCAATGCCGCCACGCGAAGGGGGTTTTGCTGAATGGCTTGCTATGCCAGTAGCAAACTTGATATCCGTTCCTGATCATGTGCCGCTGAACAAAGCGGCGCTTACCGAACCTTTGGCGTGTGGCTGGCATGCTGTGCGTTTAGGCAAAACTGCTCTAAGATGTGATCCAGATAAAGCGCGGCTTCTTATTATAGGGGGCGGTGCTATTGGCTTTGGTGCTGCGCTATGCTCACGGGCGCAAGGGTTTAATGATATCACGCTGGTTGAGCCAAACCCGATCAGAGCCGAATATCTGGCAGGTGTTGATGGGTTTAACATCCACCATCCCGACGATGTTGACGGCATGGCTGATTTTGATCTTGTCATTGATGGCGTCGGCTTTGAAACGACTCGCGCCCTCGCCTCAGCCTCCGTGNGCGCTGGCGGTGTTATTCTTNATATTGGGCTTGGCAGTGCTNGCGGCGGCATTGATGTGCGCAGGCTNACGTTGCAAGAGATTACGTTTATTGGCACATATACCTATACAGAAGAAGATTTCAAAAATACCGCAGAAGCACTATTTGGCGGCAGGCTAGGCGATTTAGACTGGCTGGAAGAAAGACCTTTGGCACAAGGCCAAAAGGCTTTTACTGATATTAAAAAATGCCAGATTGCGGCACCGAAAATAATACTAAAGCCCTGATATAGGCATGAATAGTGATGAACAATAATGGTAGAATGCATATGTTAACTAACTTGAGAGAAGAAAGGAATAGATATGGCTGAGCCGCATTTGCTCGTCCATCATAAGGGCGATAATGTGGGTGTTGTTGTGGTTGAGAACTTAACCGCTGGCACCGAGATGCTATGTGTTGTCACCGAGGATAACAGTGATTTTCATCTGGTGGTCAATCATGATGTGCCGATTGGCCATAAGGTTGGTCTTGCGGATTTTGCGACTGGCGACACGGTGATTAAATATGGTCAAGATATCGGCAAGATCATTGCGGCGGCGGCTAAAGGTGATCATGTTCATGTTCAAAATCTAAAAACCAAACGCTGGTAGGGGAGAGTTTGATGAATGCGCTAAATAACAGTTTTATGGGCTATATGCGTGAGAACGGCCGAGTTGGTGTTCGCAATCATGTTGTTATTCTGCCTGTTGATGATATCTCGAACGCTGCTTGTGAGGCGGTTGCCAATAACATCAAGGGGACGATGGCATTGCCGCATGCTTATGGCCGGTTGCAGTTTGGTGAGGATTTGGATTTGCATTTCCGGACGATGATCGGGACGGGCAGTAATCCGAATGTTGCGGCTTGTGTGGTGATCGGGATTGAGCCAGGATGGACAGCGCGCATTGTTGACGGCATTGCCAGGACAGGCAAGCCTGTTGTTGGATTTTCGATTGAGCAGAACGGAGATATTAACACCATTGCGGCGGCCTCACGCGCGGCCAAAGAGTTTGTCCATATGACCAGCGAATATCAGCGTCAGGAATGTGATGTCAGCACGTTATGGGTATCAACAAAATGTGGTGAGTCTGATACAACAACGGGTCTGTCGTCTTGCCCGACGGTTGGCAATATGTATGACAAGCTTCTGCCGAAAGGCATTTATGGGGTCTTTGGGGAGACGTCTGAGATCACGGGGGCGGAGCATTTATGTGAAGCACGGGCGGCAAATCCTGAGGAGGCAAAGAAGTTCATGAGCATTTGGCAGGCCTATCAGGATGAGGTGATTGAGCCGTTCAAAACATCTGATCTGTCGGAATCCCAGCCAACCAAGGGCAATATTGAGGGCGGCTTGACAACGATTGAGGAAAAGGCGCTTGGCAATCTGGAAAAGATCGGCCGCAGCAGCACTTATATTGATGCGCTTGGCCCGGCGGAAGAACCTGAAAAAGGCGCGGGGCTGTATTTTATGGATACATCATCGGCGGCGGCGGAATGTGTGACGCTGATGGCGGCGGCGGGCTATGTTGTGCATACTTTCCCGACAGGTCAGGGCAATGTTGTGGGCAACCCGATTGTTCCGGTGATCAAGATCACAGGAAACCCAAGAACCGTGCGGACGATGAGCGAGCATGTTGATCTTGATGTATCAGGTGTTCTGCGGCGAGAGATGACGATTGATCAGGCGGGTGATGCGCTGATTGAAATGATCAGACGGACAGCCAATGGCCGTGCCACTGCCGCCGAAGCCCTTGGTCATAAAGAGTTCGTCATGACCAAGCTTTACCGTAGTGCCTAAAGAGATNACGCCTAAATCATCAGCGCAACNTGTCACAATTTGTAATGGCGGTTAGCCCTGCCGCCATTATTTTTATATAGAGATCAGGGCGTCACCCATGCTAGCTTAAGTCTGATAAAGTTAACCAATACANAAGCAAAGGATTGAGCAAAACTTGGCCACGACCATTTATGTTGATGCTGATGCCTGTCCGGTACGTGATAATATTATTACCATTGCGATCCGCCATGACGTTTCGGTTGTCATGGTGTGTAATGGCGGTATTCGCCCCTATTCACATCCTCTTATCACGCTTAAAATTGTCCCATCAGGCCCTGATGAAGCCGATAAATGGATCGCTGAGACGATCACCCCGAATGATGTGCTGATCACTAGTGATATTCCCCTTGCTGCCAAAGCTGTTGAAAACGATGCTATTGTCATTAAGCCAGATGGCTCTTGCCTGACCAAAGATAATATCGGCAACATATTGGCTAGCCGTGATCTGATGTCGGATATCCGTGCCGCCGACCCTTTCCATCAATCAAAATCAAAACCATTATCAGCAACCGATAAAGGCCAGTTTAACCAAGCCCTTGATCAGGCATTAACCAAGTCTTAATTAGGCTTTAATCAGGATTTGACGCGAATTGCCCCAATCTGGTTAGATCATATCGCCAGCTCCAAATGAAAGGAAACAAGAATGACGAATGTACTTGTTATTGGTGGGGCAAATGCGGATATCTATGGCCATGTCATCGCACCCCAAGCGGTATCAGGGGATTCGCATCCGGGATTTGTGTCAATCCACGCAGGTGGTGTCGGGCGAAATATTGCTGAAAACCTTGGTCATTTAGGCGCAGATGTCAGTTTTATCAGCCGATTAGGTGATGATGCGTTTGCGGATATGCTTAAAACCTCACTCCATCATGCTGGCGTAGCATCGCACCTGATCAGCCAGAGCATCAATTCCGCCAGTGATACTTATCTGGCTATTCTCAATGCCAAGGGTGAGCTGATTTCCGGGGTAAATAGCATGGCGCTCATCGATGGTGTGGATGCGGATTTTCTATCACAGCCAGACAGGCAGTGCGCCCTTGATCACGCCAATATGATCATCCTTGACGGCAATCTGACCGATCCAGCTTTGGATATGATCTTTAGCCAGCATGGGGCGGATAAACCCATCGCCGTGGACGCTGTATCCAGCATAAAAGTTAAGCGATTTATTCCCTATCTTGAGCAGATTACCTATATTAAATGCAATCAGATCGAAGCCGCTATATTAACCGATATACATAATGGTGATATTCATGATATGGCCATCGCACTTACTAAGCTGGGGATTGATACAGCTATCATTACCCATGGCGCGCGCGGATTTGTCATTGCCCATAAACAATCCTGCCTACATGTGCCAGCATTAAAGGTTGAGGCAAGCAATATATCCGGTGCTGGTGATGCGCTTTTTGCTAGCTTCCTCTATGCAATGGCACATAAAATGGATATGCAACAGGCGGCAAGCCTCTGCCAGCAAGCCGCGGCATTAACATTGCGTCATGACGGGCCAGTTAACCCTGCTATGGCTGAGCTAGCGAAAGGCATAACAGGCATCAAATGATAGATATTTCCGTCAGCAAAGAGGTACAATCCGCATTGCAAGGGGCTAAAGCTGTCGTTGCCCTTGAATCTACTATTATCTCACATGGCCTGCCCTTTCCGCAAAATCTGGAAACGGCAATAGCGCTCGAAGAAATCATCCGCGAGGCTGGCGCAACACCTGCCACGATTGCCATTATCAATGGACAGATTAAGGTTGGGCTATGCGAAGCCGATCTCAGTATCCTCTCCGACCCTAAGCAAGCGGTGGAAAAGGTCAGCCGCCGTGATCTGGCGCGCGTCATTCAAAACCGTGGTCATGGTGCAACAACCGTTGCCGCTACCATGATCGTGACTGAAAAAACCGGCATTAAAGTGTTTGCAACGGGCGGGATTGGCGGCGTTCATCGTGGCGGCAATTCGACATTTGATATATCCGCCGATCTGCAAGAACTGGCAAGAACCAATGTCTGTACGGTATGCGCTGGCCCCAAGGCTATTCTTGATCTGCCGCTAACGATGGAATATCTGGAAACATTGGGCGTGCCAGTGCTGGGATTTAAGACCGATGAGCTACCCGCGTTTTGGTCACCATATTCGGGTATTCATGGCATCATGCCATGCGCTACTGCGGCTGAAATAGCGGCTTTTCTTAACATCAAATGGTCGTTTCCGCTAGCTGGCGGCGTGCTTGTCGCTAATCCTGTGCCAGTGGCGGATGCTATCCCACAAGCCGACATGCAGGGCTGGATTGATGAGGCGCTAGCCTATATAAAAGACAATAATGTTAGCGGTAAAGATATCACGCCGTTTATGCTAGATCATATTCGCACCGCCTCA
>NZIT01000053.1 GCA_002691725.1 SAR116 cluster bacterium
TGAGAATAAAGCTGAAGAGGATGCCTTCCTACAGGTAAATCCTTTTCGTGTGTCGCTCCGGCAGTAGGACGGTTAATGCTAGAAAATGTGCCTCCATTATCGCCAGCTATTGTCCATATTTTAGCAGGCTCATAGCCAGTTGGATAACTCATATTTGTTGTCCTTTGTTATCAAATAAATTTCTGCAGCCGCCTAGATGCCGATCATGATGCTGTAACTCCTCTACTAATCTTTTGTTCACGATGAAAAGTGTAAATACCCGTAATCACTATAATCAGCGTCCCAGCTAAAGTTGGTTTATCAGGCCATTCGCCAAACATTAAAATGCCTAGCCCAATGGCTCCAAGCATAGATGTATACCTGAAAGGAGAAACGAAACCGATCTCTCCCGTTCGCATAGCCATTACACTCAGTAAAGTAGCAATCAAAACTGCAAAAGCTGCGCCTGTAAGAAGCAACCATGATGTTGTGCTGACAGCATGCCACGCGATGTAAAACGAGCGGTTGAATTCATTCAAGCCGATTATGCTGAAAAGCTGACCATGGCAGAACTTGCACAAGCCGCAGGCGTTTCAATACGAATACTGCAGAAAGGGTTCCAACGAGAGTATGCTCAAAGCCCTATGACTTACTTAAAGAATATTAGGCTGGACATGTCACATTATCTTCTTGCCCAACGGCGTGATGATAACACCGTTACTGATCTCGCCTATTCTTCCGGATTTTCTCATCTGGGACGGTTTTCTGCAGATTACAAGGCCCGCTTTAACTGCTCTCCCCGCAAAACTGATGCTTGGTTGTGCTGCTAATCTTTTTTCAGTTCAACAATATGCTCTCGCACAAAAAGTCTACCAATACACGAAAGCTGTGTTTAAAGACTATGTCGCAAACACTGTGTTGAACACAGCAATTCCAGCATACTTTGGGCAGAAAAAGTGCGCTACGAATGCGCCAAACACAATACACCACCTACGAAAATTTAAGTCATTGGTTTATATTGATAATTGGTAGCGGAGGAGGGACTCGAAACCCCGACACGCAGATTATGATAATATGTGTTATTATTTTTATATTTTAAGACAATATATTATAGTAATAGATCTGTGATGCGCTGCTGAGTGCGCTATGCGTGAATCCGTGGCTCTTGAGACGTATGTTCCCAGAGTCAAATCTTCGGTGCTTGATCTACTTGCAATCAGCGTTGGTCCTCAACAAAAATAAAGGTAAAAACCGCAAAAACTAGCGACCAGTGTCTATGCGGGATATACGATTGGCCAGATCGACTGTTCTTCGCCCCAAATCTTCAATCATTTTTAGCTTGATCCGGTGCGACGGCCCCCCGCAGGAAATCGCAAGGCATGTACCGTCCGATAGAAATACAGGAGCTCCCACTGCATTTGTCGCCGCCTCCCACTCGCCAAGTGACGTAACATAACCGGTCTCACGATATAATTCGATTGAACTTTTTATGCCTTCCCGCATTTCCGGCCATTTAGCAGTATTGCTGACTGCAAGATCGGCGAAGA
The DNA here is from genome assembly GCA_002691725.1 of SAR116 cluster bacterium. GTDB lineage: Bacteria > Pseudomonadota > Alphaproteobacteria > Puniceispirillales > UBA1172 > UBA12202. The sequence continues at coordinate 1,527 of NZIT01000053.1, forward strand.
TTTCATCCAATGTCCATGATGGCTGGCCAGCGATCCACGCTCGCCCCTGAGCACTTGTGCCTAATGAAAGTCGCGAACCAATATCCAAGGGCAGCGCGGTTACAACTGTTTTGTCCCTGGCACGCTCGATGTAGATCATTTCTGATCCATCTCTTACTCCGAGTGCCACTGTACCTCGGCAGTAGTCGGCTAACTCTTGCATGAAAGGGCGAGCGATTTGGCGAATATCGTACTGAGCTAGCACCGGGTATCCTAGCGATAGAACATGGGGATGCAATTTGTAAAATTTGCCGCTATCGTAAGTAGATACGTATTTCAACGCTTGAAGTGTGTGCAATATGCGGGAAACGGTGGGTCCTGGAAGTTCTGTACGTTTTGCTATTTGGCTATGGCTCAAGAAATTGTCAGTGGGACGAAATGCATGGAGCACATCAAAACCCCGAGCGATTGCGCGAATAACCTTTTCGTTTCCAAGAGGTTCATCCGAAGTAGCGACTGCGCCTTCGACTTTTTTGTATTTTTTTGAATGCCGCGGCTTCACTATGCGGTCTCTATCCTCATCTAAAATAGAAATCTGTCTTTTGGCTACAATTTATTCATTCTTACGGCTACTCCAAGCTATCAGACAAGGCGCTATCAAGTGATTATCACTTTTGTTCAGCAATTACTATACGCCTGCGCCGATAGATTTGCAATGTGACTGCTACACCAACGGCGCACGCTGCTGTGAAGTCAGACACCAGTCCCGGAAGGAGCAACAAGACCGCAGAGATGAACAAAAGGCTGGACTCGAACAAATTACTTCTGATCAACATCCAGCCTTCAACTGCGGCAGCTAGGAGATAAACCCCGATACATCCCGTCACCACGGCTATTATGACATGATGCCAGTCCCCGTGCAGAAGGAGAGCCGGGTCAATAACAAACATGAAGGGGACAATAAAACCTGCAAGAGCTAAACGAAGAGCTACAAATCCCGTTGCCATAGGCCGCGAACCCGCGATTGCTGCAGCTGCGTATGCAGCAACTGCTACGGGCGGTGTTATGGCCGACAGCGTCGCGAAGTAAAAGACAAACATATGGCTGGCAAGCGGCACAATACCGAGTTGTGTCAAAACCGGAATAGTGAGTGACACCTGAATGATGTAGGCACCCACAGTTGGAAGGCCCATCCCAAGAAGTACTGACGTTATCATTATGAGGACAAGTATCACGCCCACATTCTGGCCGCCAAGATCCAGAATGATAGAACTGAAACGCAGCCCCAATCCTGTCATCTGCACAAGTCCGATCACAATGCCTGCGGCATTCAAGATAATTGCAACTTGAATAGCAATAATTGCTGCGCTCTTTAGGCCGTCGGCAATCATCATAAAGATTTCGCGCCAATTTTCGAGCTGTGAAAGCCTCACCACGGACCCAATCACAATAAGAACGGCCGTCGCAACAAGCCCGGAACGCATGGGCGTGAAGCCAACAAATAACATCCCCAGAAGAACAACTATGGAAATTATATAAAACCAACCCTCCTTCATGACTTTGCCAACAGGTCTAATCTCTTCTTCAGCCATACCGTCCAAGCCATCTTTCAGAGCGCGAAAATGCACCTGCCAAACTACGGCCATGAAGAATAGGGCTGCTGGAATAGCGGCTGCGGCCGCTACATAGAGATAAGAGAGCCCGGTAAACTCTGCGACAAGAAATGCCGTCGCACCCATAAGTGGGGGCGTAAACTGGCCACCAGAAGAAGCGACCGACTCGACACCGGCCGCAAAGGTTTGTTTGAATCCGAGGCGCTTCATTAGAGGGATAGTCATCGCCCCAGTCGTGACAACGTTTGCTACAGCGCTGCCAGAAATCATTCCAAATAGCCCACTTCCGAAGACCGCCACCTTGGCGGGGCCGCCGCGATACCGGCCTGCCATTGAAACTGCGAGATCCATCAAGAACTTACCAGCGCCAGTGCGTTCAATGAAAGCACCAAACAAAAGAAACATAAAAATATAGGTTGCCGAAACTCCGCTCGGCATACCGAATATACCATTCGTCGTGAACACGAGGTGATCGATGATCCACATTACCGAGAACCCCCGGTGATATAGATTTCCCCCAAAATATGGGCCGAAATAAGAGTAAAGAATAAGCATCAAGAGAATAATCGTGAACGCTTTTCCAACCGTGCGGCGGGAGCATTCGACAAGCATGGCGGTGAGGCTGATGCCGACTGCCATTTGTAATCCCGATAAAGGATCAAAATAAGACATTCTAGCAAGTAGGTCCAAGCCGTTGAACGCTAGATATCCGCCATTGAAGACTGTGATGGCTATTAGAATCCAGGTAACCCAACTAAGGCGACCATTGGGAAGTTTTGGCCCGAACAGACACCAAGTCAAAACCATGGCAAACGTAAGGTGAATGGCACGCTGTGATATGCTGGGGAAGGTTCCAAAGAGCGCTGTATAAATCTGGAAAGAAGACATGCCTAAGGCAGTCATCCATATCATGATTGACAGTATCGATTTTCTCTTTGAGAGACTATTGGCGTTGGCTGGGGCCTCTTCGTCGTCGGCACGCGTATTTTCTGTCACTAGGGCCATCCTTCAGGTTATTGAAAAAGGCACGCAAGTGAGTTGCGCGCCTTTTTCAATATTATAGAATACCTTTCTTTTCGTAGAATGCTTTCGCACCCGGATGAAGCGGCGCGCCAAGGTCCTTAACGGCTTTGTCCATTGTCAGGTTTTTCAAGAGCGGATGGAGCGTTCGCAAATCGTCAACATGATTGGCGATCACCTCGGTGATCTTTTCAACCAATTCGGGATCCAAATTGGGTGCTGCATAAATGACGGTGTTCGTACCGAGTGTTCCAACTGCTTCCGTTTGGCCCTTATAAGTTCCTGCCTTGATCATGTAGCGTGCATACCCCGGATTGATTTTGCGAATTTCCGCAAGCTTATCGTCCGGCACTGGCAAGATATTTACGCCAGAACCGGAAGAAGCAAGATCCTGGATTGAGGCGGTCGGATCAGCAGCAATTGGCATAAAAGCATCAAGGTGGCCGTCTTTAATAAGCTGAACTGAATCATTGTATCCGACGAATTCAACCCTCTTCATGTCATCATAGCTCATCCCATAGACGTCAAGAACCATGCGTGCGATGACCTCACCTGTGAACCCTTTGATACCTGGCGCAATACTCTTGCCTTTCATATCCTCGATAGATTCTATACCAGAGTCTTTGGTTGTCGTAAGCTGCCAGCCGGCCGTGAAGAGGCCTGCGATCGCCGTTGCTTCCATCTGACGTCCTTCAAACGGTCCCAGACCGTTTATTGCCTCACCAGCAGACGATGCATAGGCAAATCCGATCTGAAGTTGATCGGTCGAGAGGCCGAGGATGTTTTTCACACCTCCACCAGCGATAACCGTCGGTTTGACACCCGGGATCTCTTTGCGGATGTATTCGGCCAAGGCGTTTCCGACTAATGACCATGTGCCACCGATTGAACCACCCCCTACAGTAAGGTCCTGAGCCACGACGGGCGTCGCAACCAATGCCATGCATACGGCTAGCGTCTTGCCTAGGCATTGAATACATCTTGCAAATTTGTTGTCTTTCATGTTTTTTTCCTCCTTATGTTTTGGTTTGTAGTTAAGTAGCGTCACAGCTATTATTGCTTCTGGTTTATTTCCAAATAATGGGCTACTATCACTAGGTTACTTGATGTGTTTTCGTCTCACCTGCGGAGCTGGCAGAAGTCATAGGGTGCTTTCATCTCCCAAATAGACTGAAACCTGACTTGAAAGCGTGCCACCATTGCCGTGGCAGAGTGCCAAATGAGGACTTGCGACCTGTCGTTCGCCGACTTCGCCTCGCAGTTGTTGTGTTGCTTCAATCATTGTGAATATGCCGTACATGCCCGGGTGTACGCATGACAGGCCACCGCCATTGGTGTTGACGGGCAGGCCGCCACCCGGCGCAATATTTCCATCAGAAACAAAGCGTCCACCTTCTCCCTTTGGGCAAAAGCCAAGATCCTCAAGAAACAAAATTGTATTAATCGTAAAGGCATCATAGGTCTGCACTAGGTCACACTCCGTTGCCTTCACACCAGCCATTTTGGACGCGCGCGCCCCTGATTCTGATGCTGCTGTGACTGTAAGGTCTGGCATCGACGAAATCTGACGGTTCCACTGGGCAGCAGCGCCACCTAAAAAATAAACTGGCTTTTTTGGCATGTCGGGAGCGCGCTCAGCCGAAACAACCACCATAGCACCGGCTCCATCGGTCACTAGACAGCAATCAGCGACGGTCAGTGGATCACAGATCATCCTTGATGACAGTACATCTTTAACACTCAGTGGCCCGCGTTCGTAAGCCATTGGATTGAGTTTTGCCCATTCCCGGGCCGATGTCGCAACACAAGCGAGATCCTCTCTCGTGGTTCCGTATTGGTGCATGTGCCGTGCCGCCGCCAGTGCATAGGCAATGACCGGATAGCGCGGCTTGTATGCAGCCTCCCACACTGGCTGATCTGCGCCCGTTACCAGCCGTCCTGATGCGGTGCGCTGGTTGGAACCGTAGCAAATCAAGGCCACCTCGCACAAACCGACCTTAATCGCCGCCGTTGCGGAAATAAGGTGGTCAAGAAAAGAGGAGCCACCAAGGTTCGTGCCATCAACGTACTTGGGGCGGATGTCAAGATATTCACCAACTGTCAGGGTTGGAAAAAAATTACTCAGATTTGATGTGAATAATCCATCAACGTCTTCCAGCGAAAGGCCACATTCCTTTAAAGCATCAATACTTGCCTGCGCCAAAAGCTCCAGATGTGACCTACCATGGGCCTCCCCTAGGCCTGCCAATCCAACACCGACGATCGCGCTACTTCCTCGCAAGGGATGATTCATGACGCTTCACCGTCATGCTTTGCAATTTTAAGGACAACAGCTTTTTCTCCATCGAAATCGCCTATTCCTAAGTGAACCCGCTGCCCGATCGCAACCTCAGCCGATGCAACATCTGTCATCGTACTCATCATTCTTACCCCCTCGTCCAAATCAACAAGAACGATCGAATAGTCTCCACCGCGTTCAGGCTTTCGCCGCACCACACTGGCGGAATAAATTACGCCGCAGCCAGATATTTCCACCCACTCCCAATCGCGCGATCGATTTCTGGGGCTGATCAGGCGTGGCGGAAAGAAGTATTCAGAGCTGGCTTTGCACCGTTGAATTCTTATTTCTCCAGCTTCCAAGTAATTGCGGTAAATACGATCCGGGCCAGGCACATCTATGGTCTCTTTAAACATTCCACGTTTCCTTCCGGTTCGGTCAACGTGCCCGTTTGATCATTTGGCGGGCGATTATGAGCTGTTGAATTTGAGACGTTCCTTCATAAAGGCGATAGAGACGCACATCGCGGTAGAATTGCTCGACCATGTAGTCAGATATGTAACCGGCCCCGCCGTGAATCTGCACGGCCCGATCAGCAACCCGGCCAACCATTTCGGTGCAGAACAACTTGCAACATGAGGCAAGCTCAGTGATGTCTTCACCTTGATCGCGGCGTTTTGCGGCGTCCAAAACGGCACAACGAGCGACATAAGCTTCAGTCTTGCAATCAGCCAACATGGCCTGAATAAGCTGAAATTCCGATATCGGCTGGCCAAACTGTTTGCGGTCCATTGCATAGGAAAGAGCATCAGCAATTAATCTTTCCGCTATACCGACACTTGCAGCCGCAATGTGCAGGCGGCCACGGTCAAGCACTTTCATAGCAGTTTTGAAACCTTGCTCCATCTTTCTGCCAAGCAGCGCGGTATGAGTAACCCGGCAATCATCGAAATACACATCAGCCGTGAGCGACCCATGATGGCCCATCTTACGGTCCGGCTTCCCTACCTTTAGGCCAGGATTATCCGCGTCCACAAGAAACGCGGAAACGCCACGACTGCCTTTTTCGTCAGGGTTGGTTCGTGCAAAGACAGTGAAAACACCTGCGACTGGGGCATTTGTAATATATCGCTTTGATCCGTTTATGACAAAGCCGTCGCCATCCCGAACTGCAGACGTCTTTAGAGCCCCAGCATCCGATCCCGAGTCCGGCTCCGTCAGCGCAAAAGAGCCTATGATTTCACCCGTGGCGAGACGTGGTAGATAACGTTCTTTTTGTGCGTCGGTGCCATCGATAACAATACCCTGACTACCAATGCCGATAGTTGTTGCGAAAGCAGACCGATAGGCCGGCGCTGCCTTGCTCACCTCGATAACGACACGCGCCTCTGCCTCCATTCCCAGACCAAGGCCACCATATTCCTCTGGAATCGTCAGCCCAAATAGCCCAATGGTTTTCATTTCGTCGAGAATTTCAGGCGGGATCGCGCCCTCGGTTTCTACACGCTTTTCATTTGGCACAAGTCGCTCACGTACAAACTTCGACATTGTGGTGAGTATTTCGTTTATCGCTTCCTCGTCCAAGTTTAGGTTGTCCAAGTTCAGATTTTCTAAGTTCAGGTCGTCCAAGTTCAGGTTCCTTTTATTTAGTCGCCACCACACCGATGAACCACAAAGAAACAATATGTTTGCACATCGTTGAAGCGCCTGTCAATACTTCGAAAATGTATTTTGCTAGGCGAAATAATACTTTATTTTTTTACTTTAATTTTCTGAAAGTCCATAGATAAGAAAATCTGACAACAATTATTTTTTTATTTTAGCAGTTGATTTTACGAAATTTTCTTTGAAATATCCGTTGCCAAACTCTTGGTGGATAGATACAGTGATACAAATTTCGTTCAGCGAAATAAAAAGGAAGTTAGTATTGGACAATGTGATCGTAGAGACCGTTTCTAAGGGGGTTTTGATACTGCGCCTGAACCGACCTGAACAGCGCAACGCTCTCAACCTCGCTACGCGTCAGGAGCTCGCAGACCACCTCGATTCCGCCGCGGCGAATTCAAAAATCAGGGCTGTCGTTGTCACTGGCGACGAGAGGGCATTTGCCGCCGGTGCTGACCTGAGAGAGATGGCCGAAGTAACTCCGATAGGAATGATGGAGCGCGGCGTTCACAAAATTTGGGATAGGATCGCGGCATTTCCAAAGCCTTTGATCGCAGCCGTTAACGGCTTTGCTCTAGGGGGCGGCTGCGAATTGGCGATGCATTGTGATATCATCATCGCTGGTCAGGGTGCAAAATTCGGGCAGCCTGAGGTGAAGATCGGCATACTTGCTGGCGGTGGCGGCACTCAGAGGTTGATACGCGCTGTCGGCAAATACAAAGCGATGTTGATCCTGTTGAGCGGTGATCTGATCACCGCTTCTGAAGCAAACACCATGGGGCTTGTCAGCCGCGTAGTTCCTGATGATCAGGTGGTCCCGCATTCAGTCGAACTTGCCGAAAAAATTGCACGTCGGGCGCCGCTCGCTGTTGAAGCAACTAAGGATGTTGTCATCGCCGGACAAGATGCCTCGCTGTCAACAGCACTTAAACTGGAACGCCGCGCACTCTGGCTGCTTTTGGCGTCGGAAGATCGTGAAGAAGGTGTGGAGGCGTTTTTTGACCGCCGAGCACCGCAATTTATGGGAAAATGACCGACATGCATGATAATGAAGCGAAGGAAATTACTCTGGTTGGCGTTGTCGGCGCTGGCACGATGGGACAAGGCATAATTCAAGTTGCCGCGGCTGGTGGAATGACTGTGCTTGCCTATGACGAAAAGCCGCAGGCAGCTGAAACAGCCAAAAGTAAGATTGCCAATTTTCTGGGCCGCGCGGTTGAAAAGCAACGCATGACCGCGTCGGAAGCGGCTGCCGCGATCAAGCGCATCATTATCATCCAAAAATTTGAGGATCTTGCAAAAGCTGATCTTGTGATTGAAGCCATTATCGAGAACCTTGAAATCAAGAAATCGCTCTTCGCCAAACTGGAAAGCGTTGTCCCTCAACACACGATCCTTGCGTCCAATACTTCTTCTTTATCGATTACCGGTATTGCTTCGAATTGCGAACATCCGCAAAGGGTTGCCGGCTTCCATTTCTTCAATCCGGTTCCCTTGATGAAGTTGGTTGAAGTGATCCCCGGACTTCGCACTGAAAGCTGGGTGCTCGATAAGCTGATGGATGTAGGCACGAGGATGACGCGCAAACCGGTGATCTGTGCTGACACTCCTGGCTTTTTGGTCAATCACCTGGGGCGCGGCTACATGCCTGAGGCATTGCGCGTTTTAGACGAGGGGATTGCCAAACATAACGATATCGACTGCATCATGACCGGGGCCGCTGGCTTCCGGATGGGCCCTTTTTCTCTGGTGGATCTGGTGGGTGCCGACGTGGCAAGTCCGGTAATGGACGCTATCTATCAGCAGTACTACCATGAACCCGCCTATCAACCTTCGCAGATCCTAAATCTGCGTATGCAAGGTGGCATTCTTGGGCTTAAGACCGGCAGTGGCTTCTACGAATACTCTAAAGGCAAAAAGGTCGAGCCAGAACCTGTTGATACTCCACAAAATCGCTCGATGAGTGTTCACATTGGCAACGGCGATGTTGAGGGTACCAAATTACTAACAGCCTTTATCGAATCTGCTGGAGTAACAATTCGATCCGACGCCTCTGACGACACGTTAACGCTGTTGCCTCTTGTGGGAACGGGTCTCTCGACGGCAATAGCGCTTAATGGACTTGACCCTACTCGCACAGTTGCTGTCGATACTCTGTTCGGACTTGAAGGCGTGCGGACGCTAATGGTCACGCCGGCGACCTCAAATGAGGTGCGCGCTCAAGCACACGGTCTTTTGGGCGTCGACAACGCTTCCGTTGCGGTGATCAACGATAGCCCCGGCTTCGTCTCTCAACGTCTTGTAGCCATGATCGTAAACGTTGCTTGCCATATGGCTCAACGTGGCGTTTCAAGTCCCGAAGACATAGATACAGGCGCCCGATTGGGTCTTAATTATCCAAAAGGTCCGTTCGAATTAGCCGAGGAAATCGGTGCAAACAGAATTCTCAAAATACTGGAGGAATTGGAAGCTTTTTACGGCGAACCACGTTACCGCCCTTCAGCCTGGCTGCGCCGCCGCGTCGATCTCGGGCTTCCACTTGACCTTCCAGACGCGGTTCTTTGACTCATGCCGACAACACTTATAACCGGGGGATCGAAAGGTATTGGTCTGGCGACTGTTCACGAGCTTTCTGCGGCTGGCCATGAAGTCGTAACCGTTTCGCGCACTCCGCCGCCTGCCAGCGCGCGTTGTAAATATTACGCCGCAGATTTGAGTGACCCAATGTCAACGCTCGAGGCTTTGGAACAGATCACCACCAATCATGACATAGACAACGTGGTGAACAACGCAGGTTTGCCTTGGCCGGATAGTACAGGCAGGACAACTCTTGAAGGTTTCGACGCAGTGGTAAGCGTAAACTTGAAGGCGGCCATCATTGTAACGCAAGCTTGCCTTCCGGCAATGCAAGCCAAGGGGTGTGGCAGGGTTATCAATATCTCCAGCCGCGCGGCACTCGGACTTGTCAATCGCAACGCATATTCAGCGGCAAAGGCGGGATTAATCGGTTTAAGTCGGACTTGGGCCTTGGAGCTGGCATGCAACGGCATCACAGTAAATGTCATCGCCCCCGGGCCTATCGAGACAGATCTTTTTCTGAGTAACAATGTTTCTGATGATGAGAGAATAACCAATCGAATCGCGTCCATCCCAGTAGGCCGAATTGGCAAGCCCCAAGATGTAGCTACGGCCATCGCCTTTTTCCTCGCCCCCGCAGCAAGTTATATAACAGGGCAGACACTTTTTGTTTGTGGAGGCACAAGCATTGGAAGCACTCAGCTATGAAAAATATTAAGACCCTTAATGCAGAACAACTGTTTCATCCACGCGGCATTGCAATCATTGGCGCCTCGCAAGATAGAAACCGGATCGGAGGGCACTCGATTTATGCTACGCTCCAAGCAGGGTTCAAAGGAGGCATCTACCCGGTAAATCCAAACCATGAAAAAGTCCAAGGGCTCCGTTGTTATCCGGATGTTTCCTCAATAAAGAGGCCATGTGATCTTGCCATAGTAGCGGTGCGCGCCCAGCTTGTTCCCAGTGCTATCGAGGCCTGTGGTAAAGCAGGTATATTAAATGCAGTTGTTCTGGCAGCCGGCTTTCGTGAAACGGGTGAGACCGGCGATACGCTTGAACAAGCCATGCTTTATGCGGCAAGAGAGTACGGCGTTCGCGTAATTGGCCCGAATTGTCAGGGCATTGTATCGGTGCATTCTGGCGTTTTTGCCGCGTTTGGCAGCGTTGCAGATGAATTAAGCCTTCGCACAGGAGCTGTGTCTGCAGCATTTCAAAGCGGTGGTTTCGGCTACTCCATCGTCAATCTCGCAGAAGCATCCGGGGTTGGTTTTCGGTACTGTGCATCCTCAGGAAACGAAGCAGATGTAACAATGCCAGAACTCCTGGACACATTTCTTGACGATCCCGGAACTGCGCTCAGTTTTGCCTACATAGAAGGCGTGAACGATGGGCGGTCGCTGATGCGTACAGGCTGGAAATCCCTTGAATTGGGCAAGCCGCTACTTCTCTGGAAGGGTGCGAAAACCAATACTGGTGCTCAGGCGGCAGCATCTCATACCGCTAACCTGACTGGATCGTACGATATTTATCGTACTGCCTTTGAAACCTGTGGGATATTGGAAGTCAACGATGTCGAGCAAATAGTAGACCTGTCCAAGGTTTTCCTGACAGGTCGACTTCCGGACGGCAAAGGAGTCGGTGTTCTAGGAATTTCTGGCGGTTCTGGTATTGTATTTGCAGACGAAGCGATAAACTTAGGTCTCGACTTGCCACGATTTTCAGATCAGACCACTAAAGCGCTGCTCGAAGTAGTTCCTGTCTTCGGGTCAGTCAATAATCCAGCGGATGTAACGGCCGGGGTCTTTAATGACCTAACCGTCCTTACTAAGACTATCGAAATAGTCTTGCGCGACAGTGGCGTGGATCAACTTGTTCTACTCTTGGCCTCCATGAGCGGTGATCCCGCAACACAGGCCGCGCTAGCGATTGCGGCGGAAAGTAAAAAGACGGACAAGCCAGTCATTGTAGGATGGTCAGGCCGCAGGTCGCGGGCCGAAAAAGCTTATGCAACGCTTGAGGAAGCTGGCATACCAATTCTGCCGACTCCGGTAAGAACGGCCAATGCAGCCGCAGCTTTGTGGCGTTTCGCCAATGCGAGAAAAACCGTTCGCACCTCGCAAACCGCCCTAAGTGGCGCTGGCCGTAAGAACCTTGCGTTTGGGTCGGGCATATTGAACGAAGCAGACAGCAAACGCATCCTGACCGATTTCAATATCCCAGTCACGCGGGAAGTAAAAGTTTCAGCAAATGCCAACTCGATTCAGGCCGCCCAAACTGAAGGATTGAGTTTCCCGGTTGCCGTCAAAGTGCTCTCGGTTGATATACCCCATAAGTCTGACATCGGTGGTGTTCGACTGAATGTTGGCGATGAAGATACGCTTAAAATCGCAGCTTCAGAGGTCGTAGAAAACGCCCGTGCAGCAATGCCCAATGCCCATATTGAGGGTGTTTTGATCAGTGAGATGGCTGACGGTTTAGAGATGCTGATTGGTGCGGTCAATGATCCGACGTTTGGTCCCGTCGTGACCCTGGGGTTGGGCGGCATCTTCACAGAGACGCTGCGAGATGTCAGCTTCGGCATTGCCCCGTTTGGGGTGGAAGAGGCCCGCCGAATGATTTCCCGGCTTCGGTCCCACAAGTTGCTGGAAAGCTATCGTGGTCGACCAGCACTCGACTGCGAAGCGCTCGCAATACTGGTTTCGGACGTATCTCAGATGGCACATGCCCTTGGCGATAATCTCGTCGAGTTGGATATCAACCCTGTATTCGTGGGTCATCGAGGCGAGGGCGTTGTCGCAGCAGACGCGCTGGTTTCCCTTAAATGAAACGAAACTGTTTTCGCTGTAAAATACGTCTCTGTCCGTGGCAAAACTCCGAGCCGAACAAAGCTGCAAGAAAAAGTACAAGGTGGGCAAACCACTTGATCATGAATTGTCCAAATTATACAGCGAAGTTCATGCTCGGGCACAGCGTTTTAGACACGCTGGAAGGATCACTATGATGCGCGTTCTAGTGACGGAATTTATGGATGAGAAAGCGCTCGACGATTTCGGTGTACTGATAGATGTAGACTAAGCTCCTGACCCTAAAGTCTTCGCTCCATGCAGCGGTGTAAAACCATTCCTGCCCTGTGCCGTTATATCAGCACCAGCTGCTAGCAAGATTTCAATGACTTCAGATGTCTCAGCATCGTGCNGCGGCGTATAATCATATCCATCCCGCGCCATAACATCGGCTCCAGCTGAAAGTAGAGTGTAGATATGCTTAGGCTTGCCAAACGCAGCCGCNATATGCAGCNGTGTCTTGCCTTCGTCATTCAGGGCCATAACGTCAGCTCCGGCATCCAACTCANCCTGCAAATCAGCTTTTGTTGCTGTATCCNACCACCTACCATCACAAAGATTGCCACACTCAGCCCCTGCCTGTGAAGCNATGGTCATTAGCAAAGCAATCAGNATGGCCNNNCNTNTTNTCNANCTAAAATACTAAGTTCAATCGCGCAAACTAATCCTCATACGTGTGCTTCACCAAGTCACTGCAATAACGCACACCCCGGTCGAGGCGTCAGCGCTGCCGCCGCTACAATTCAAAGCCTGGCAACAAAAAGACCTGACGCTCATTCCAAGTCCGACATTCGTTTACTCAGATTTCTACGCCCTCGGCTATACGAGCCTGACCGTGGCGCCGCCAAAGGTTGGCAAGTCAATGCTGGCCCTGGCTGAAGCGATTGATATAGCAACCGGGCAAGGCATACTGACAGGCTACACAAAAGAGCCACTGCGCGTCCTATACTACAACGCCGAAGACGATCAGGACGTATTGGATGCGAGAGTGTCAGCGCTGCTAACGCACTACCAAATCGGACAGGAAAACATCGTCGGCAATCTATACCCCGTCAGTGGTATCAGCCACGATGACTTCTTTTTAATCGGCGGCATTGAAGGCATAATAAACGAAACGCTATTCGCGCAACTAGAGACGTTCATCACCACAAACAAAATTGACGTGGTCATCTTCGATCCGCTGCAAGATTTGTCGCGCTCACCAGAAACAAACGAAATATTCAGAGTTATCGGCCAGCGGATCCGATTAATGGCCACTACCACCCAAACCGCGCTGCACCTGGTGCATCACACCAGAAAGATCCAGCAAGGCGTGACAGCCAGCATAGACGATGCCAGAGGCGGTTCAGCGCTGCGTGGCACGTCACGCTTCAACCGCATCCTAGTCAGCATGTCCGAAGACGAAGGCGCCAAAGCCGGGATCGAAAACCACAGATTTTACTTTCGCATTGCTGACGCCGAAAGCAACCTGGCACCGCCAAGCTCATCGGTCAATCAATGGTTCGAAAAGGTATCGGTCATAACGCCATCCGGCCAGAGCGTTGGCGCGGTGAGGCTGTGGCAGTGGCCTGACGCATTCGATGGGATCAGCAAACAGGACGCCAGTGACGTGCGAACAGCCATAGCCGCTATGGCCGCAAACCCGCCATCGCACAGCGTCCAGGCGGCCACATGGGCCGGGTACACGATCGCTGAAACACTTAACATAGATCCAACCGATGAAGCCAGTAAGCAACGTATCAAAGAAATGCTGAACTACTGGATTAAAACAAACGTGCTGGCGATCAATGAACGCCCAGACAGTCGCAATGGCCGCACCAAAAAGGTGGTCATCGCCGGACCGAACAACCCGCTAACAAACTAAGAAAGGTTTCCGCAATGTCACATAAAGAGCAAATGCAAATAAGCATAAGTAACGCCCTGGACGCTATGCCCCAGCGCATGAGGCCATGTGATATGGCTGGGCTATTTTCGCATTTTATCATTAATTATAATATGGAGCCAAACACCGCTGAGATTGTTTTAGCAACCGCAAAAATGGTCCAGATTTATGTTGATGAATGGTCCGATGAGGAGCATGAAACGAAAGCAGCCATCACAGACGCAGACCAGTTTCTTGCCAAGATACAGGCCGAGACACGGGCATGATTTCCGCACCTTCCGCACCTTTCCACACTTTTCCGCACCTAGTCCCGCAACCGCCTAAAAGCACCACATTCCACCGCCGCACTTTTATGGCCCCTAAGGGGGCCAAAAAGGTGCGGAAGTGCGGTGCCAGATGAAACGCAAATTTAAAGCCAATAATCTACCGCACCTTAACAACCAACCAAACCACAAAGGATCGAACCGATGACAAACCAAGATGAACTGGCGCTGGGACGCAGTGGCGCCTGGACCGATGAAGAAACAAAACAATTGCACGCATGGCGTCAAGCTGG
>NZIT01000001.1 GCA_002691725.1 SAR116 cluster bacterium
GGGTGACCTGGCAGCTGACGGAATCCGAGGCCTGGTTAGGTATCGTCGCTTCGGCGGAACTGTTCCCCTCAATCCTGACGGCGATGTGGGGTGGGGCGATGGCCGACAGGCACCCGACCCCGCGTATCATGTATTGGGGGCAGATTGTTTCCGCTTTGATATCCCTAGCTCTGGCAATGGCCTATTTCGCAGACGTGCTAACGCCTTGGGCCATCGTCGCACTGATGGTGGGTTTGGGCGCGGTGTCGGGCGTTTTGCTGCCCGCGAGGCTGGCCATGGCGCGCTATCTTGCACCGCCCGAATTGCTGCCCGCGGCGTTGGCGGTCAATTCCACTGGGTTCAATCTGTCTCGTTTTGTCGGCCCCGCTTTGGCAGCGGGGCTTCTGGCGCTGGGTTCTGCGGGTTTGGTCTTTGCGTTGGCGGCGGCTGGGTTTATGGCCCTCGCTTTTGCGCTGCACCGCATCCGCGACGTGCCTCCGCAACAGGCACCGCATCCTGCCACGACGGACGGGATGCTCACAATCCTTCGGGACTTGCGTGCCACGCCCCTGATCCTGGGCATTCTGTTGTTGCAATTTGCGCAAGGTATCCTGATCCGCCCTGCCAGCGAACTTTTCCCGGCGTATGCCGAGGTGGCCTTTGATGCGGGTGCGGTCGGATTGGGACTGCTTAATGCGGCTTTGGGTGTCGGCGCGATCCTGGGCGCACTGGCTTTCAGCAAGTCGCGGGATACAGCGCAAGCGCTGCGCCAGATCGTGACCACCGGAGCGGTTTTCGCGCTGAGCTTGCTTGTGTTCTCGGTGACTGGGTTGTTCTGGCTCGCGCTGGCCATCCTTGTTGTGCATGGCGCGGCTATGTCAGCCTCGAACATCGCGGCGTTGGCCTACGTTCAACTGGAAGCGCCGCAGGACAGATTGGGTCGCATTCTGGCGCTCTACACGCTCATCTTCAGGGTAGGACCGGCAGTAGGGGCATTTGTGTTTGGGATCACCGCCGAAGTCAGCAGCCTGGCGCTGACTGGTTTCTTCTTTGGCCTGGCAGGCTTCGGCGCCACCGTCGGGATCGGCACGAAACTTCTGAAAGAAAGGACAGTCTATGCAGGACGACCAGGCAGCTATTGAGTACCTGACAGGCGCTCTGACCGGAGGCGCGCGTCCCGCCGCCGTTGGTCTGAAATTCACCGAAGACGGCGCGCCCGTGTCCTGTCCAGGCTACACAACGATCTGCCATGTGGACCCGGCTTCAGACGCATTCAGGGCACTTGTTTCCGCGCAAGACATACTCAAGGCCGGTTCGTTGGCATCTGCCTTTACCTTTATGCCCGCCGACAGCCTGCACATGACGCTCTTCGAAGGTGTGATCGATTATGCCAGAACGGCAGATCGTTGGCCCGCACATCTGCCGCTCAAGGCGACCATCGCTCAAGCCACAGAGGACGCGGCAGCACGTTTGAAGGGACATTGCTGTCAGCAAAAATTCAAAGTGCGCCCCATACAGGTTTTTGGCGGTTTCACCGTTGGTATGGCCGGTGCCACCAAACAGCAAGAAGACCGTCTGCGCCTGACCCGCAACGCCTTACGGGATGAGCTCAACCTCCACCGGCCAGATCACGACGCGTACCAATTCCATGTAACCTTGGCCTATCTTCTGCGCTGGCTAAGCCGCGATGAGGCTCAAGAGATAATCGAACTATCCCATACCGCAGCGAAAGCGCTTCTTGCGGATATGCCCGAGCTGACCTTGGGGCCTGCCGAGCTTTGCGTCTTTGAAACAATGCATCGTTTTGAGAGGATGATGTATCTGAACAACTGAACCCATGTGTCCTATCAGGCTCTTTTGGAATAATCTAGTGTATTCTGTTGGAATGGATTGCTGCGCCCCTTTGCGGGTCACGCCCAAACTGGCTGTTGCAACGGAAAAGCAAAGCGCCTCTCTAATCTCCAAACCGCGTGCGATAGCCGTGGTCCAGGTGCCTGAAAGCTGGGTTGTTCGCCAAACAGCCTGTTGACTTGGTGCGAGCAAGCGAGGTGCATAGCGGTCAACGCGGAGCGTCATTGTGCCAGGGCAAAGCCGCCAGATTGCCGGTTCCAAAGGCGCGCATAAAGAGCGTTTTGCGCCAAAAGTGTGTCATGTGTGCCATGCTCGGCGATGCGGCCATCCTGCATAACGATGATCCGATCCATTTGTGCGATCGTTGACAGCCTATGCGCAATCGCAATGACGGTTTTACCTTTCATAACGTCGCGTAGCGCCTCCTGAATATCGGCCTCGACCTCGCTATCCAAGGCGCTCGTCGCCTCATCCAGCAACAAAATCGGCGCCTCTTTTAGGATCGCGCGGGCCAGGGCGATCCGTTGGCGTTGTCCACCTGACAGCTTCACCCCGCGTTCTCCAAGGAAAGCGTCATAGCCCTCACGACCGCGAAAATCCCGCAGCCCTTCAATAAACCTATGAGCAGAGGCACGGCGCGCGGCGGCATAGACCTCTTCTTCGGAGGCCTCAGGGCGGCCATAGCGGATGTTTTCAAAGGCGGAACGGTTGAACATTGCAGTCTCCTGCCGGACGACGGAGATCTGTTGGCGCAATGCCTCTTGCGTCAGGTCGAGAATATCGGTGCCGTCGAGCAGAATTTGACCGCTTTCGAGATCGTAGAGCCGCAGTAGAAGGGAGGTCACCGTTGATTTCCCAGCCCCTGAGGCCCCCACCAGAGCCACCTTTTGACCCGCCGGGATATCTAGAGTAAATTCACGCAGGGCCGAAACCTGGCCCCCATAACTGAAGTCGATCGCGTCAAAACGGACCGCGCCCTTTGCCGCCACGTCCGATTGCGCGGCCGGCCTGTCCTGTATCTCATGCGGGGGGGCGAGGGTGCGAATGCCATCCTCGATCTCGCCCATATTGGCAAAGATCTGAACAGCCGCCATGGATAGCCGGTTTGTAACCTGGGCGATCCGGGTCGACACCATCGCCGTCAACGCAATATCGCCAGTGCTCGCCAGGCTTTGCGACCAAAGATACAGGGCCGCAGACAACGACAAGAACGGCAATAGGCTTCCGATTGTCACCAGATATAGGCGGAACTGGGCGGATGTGACACCAAAGTCCACCGCACGGTCCCGGTAGGTTCTCATCGATCTCAGCGCCGCCTGATCCTCAAACGCGTCATTGGCAAAAAGCTTTACCGTTGTGATGTTTGTGTAGGTATCTACGATCTGGCCTGAAACATTCGTGCGGGCATGGGCGCGCGCGGCAGACCGTGTCTGAATGCGTGGCACAATGGCCTGCATAAAGACAGCCCAGGCTACAAACCAAATCACGAATATCAACAAGAGCCGCGCATCAATCAGCGCCAACAGGAACATGGACCCAATGAAAATCGCGATGATGTAGATGACGATATCCGTGATCTCCACCACAATATCGGTCAAGGCGCGCGCGGTCTGAATTGCTTTCTGGCTTAGCCGCCCGGCGAAGTCGTCTTCGAAAAAGCGCATCGACTGGCCAAGCGTGTGTCGGTTGATCCGCGACAGCACGAGCGGAAATACATTCGGCCCCAACAGGATGTTCGTCACCGCACTGTTGGAGGCAAATAGCGCAGGGCGAATGATCATAAAAAACAGAAAAGCAATAAGAAACAAGGGCCACAGTGCGACAGGATCGCCCGGCCCAGTTGCGATCGCCTTGTCGATGGCCCAGCCGGTAAAGGCAGCCGCCACCAGTTCTGAAAAGCCCAGCACTGCGTTGCTGACCACGCCCAGTGCCACCGCTCGTTCGCTCCCCGACAGGGACCATTTGAAGAACGGCCACAGCGTCTGCGGCGGCGGGCCTTTGGCCGGTTGAAAGGCTTCGATCAGCGACAGGAAACTTTGCAGCATAATAAAAGTCTCGCGCATGCTGCGACCGGTGGTGGCCGCTGTTTCATCATATACGCCCCTTGTCCAGCACTTGCAGCAGGCGTCACGCGACGCCCACAGGGGCAAGTTGCGCGCCAAAGGCTTGGGCGTCTGCCAAGGTCTCTGCCTCTGCATGGGCGATGAAATTTGTCTTGATTTCGATCACAGTCCGTGTCCCCGGACGAACCCGAAGTTTGGCCGCCAAAGTGGCAAAGTCGATGGAGCCAAAGCCTTGTGGCGCATGCATATCACCGACGCCGAAATAATGCTGCTCTGTCCGGCTGCCCGTCGGGAAGGTCGCAGGAACCCCAGTGCTGTCCGAGAAATGGATATGTCCGATCCACGGCGCAAGCGCGACGCAGGCGTCGATCATGTCAAAGCCCCAAAGCCCCGCGCCCTGCTGGGCATGGCTGATATCAAGGCAGGCCATCACGGCGGAGTGGTTCAGCCGCGCAAGCTGCGCCGCAAGGGCGGCTGGATCTAGCGAATAAGAGGTTTCCTCCATCGCGATCACGCGGGCATTGGGGGAGATGTTCTCATAGGCGATTTCGATCCCATGGGATGCTGCACGGTCCGCCACAGGACCCAGCCGATCCAGTTCGAATTGCAGAAGCCAGGCTTGGTCAGCGTGCCAGTCCCGGGGATGCACCCGGCCAGGGTGAAGCACCACAGCCTTGGCGCCAACCTCAGCCGCAAGATCCATGGACACAAGTGCCGCGCGTTGCATGATATCAGCGTGGGTGTGATCCATCAGATTGATGGCGATGGGCGCGTGCATCGAATAGTGCAGATCGTAGCGCTGCATGATCTCGGCCAGTGCTGCGACGCGGTTGGGCAGCAGCTTGCAGGACACAACCGCGTCCAGACCAACTGCGGTGATCTCTGCCCCTGTGCAGCCGATGGAAACCATATGGGCGAGGCGGCGGTCAAGGCGGGTCAGGTCGCCCTCGGTCATACCGGTATTAAAGCCGGTTGAGATAATCGGGCTCATATGTCTTCCTCCCAGGGGTTTACAAGTGGTGCGCCGTCAATATGGGCGGCAATGGCGTTGGCGGCGGCGAGAACGCCTTCAGCATAGGCATTATAGCGCCCGTTCAATTCAATCATGCCAAAGGTTCCGGCACGGAATTGCATCTGCGGCAGCAGCTCGGCCCAAGGGATGGCCCCCCAAAACATCGGCAAATGCAGGTCGCCTTGGCCCATGGCAGCTTGGTCGCCTGGATCACCAAGACCCGTGTCACCGGGCGGACGGCCAAAGTTATCATGCAAATGCAGATGCCACACATGGGGGCTGAGCGCTGCAATCGCAGGGATGAAATCGAACCCAAGCGTCTTTGCCGAAAGCCAGGCATGGCCAAAGTCCAGACAGGCCCCGACGCGGGGATGATCGGTTTCGGCCAGTTGGGCCGCTAAGGCCTGAGGGTCCGCACCATAGGGCATACGATGCGGGTTCGCCCCGTGGGCAATCAGGTTCTCAACGGACAGGTTCACATCTGCCTTTTCCGCCAGATCCCCCAGGCGTTTCAAAAGATCACGCTCCTCCGCCAACAAGGCGTCGCGGTCATAGATCCATTCGGTCAGTGAAACATTCCCCGAATGCATCACCATGGATTTGCATCCGGTGATGCGGCAAAACTCGATCGAGGCTTCGGCGGCACCCACATGCATGTCGCGGCGGTCGCGATCCATCAAATTGATCCCGTGGGGGGCATGCAGGACCGGCGCCATGCCGTGCCGGTCAATCATCGCAGCCACACGTTTCGTCGCTGGCATATTCAGCTTTCCGCCCAGCACAACATCTAACCGGCGCGCGCTGATTTCCACGTGGCTGCACTTGATCTCTGCCCAGTGTGCCATCAGGCGGTCAGCGCCGTCCAGATCTCCGGGCGCGACTGAGGTCAGGTTCAGGCCCGTTCCTGCAATAAGCTTCATGTTAGTCCTCCAATGATGGGTCAAGTTTGCTGCGCAGCCAATCGCCGAGGATCGACATGCTCAGGGTTATCAGAAAGATTGTGAGCCCTGGCACAACCGCCAGCCACCACGCGTTTATCAGGTAATCTCGCCCTTCGCCCAACATCTGACCAAGCGAGGTCATCGGTGGTCGAATTCCAAGCCCCAAGAAGGACAAGGATGTTTCAAACAGGATTGTAGATGGAAAATTCACTGTCAGTTGAACAAGAAGTGGCCCCGCGATATTTGGCAGGATGTGGCGCAGGTAGACCCAGCGTGCCCGAGCGCCCAAACCGCGCACCGCCGCTGCATAGCCCTGTTCGCGCGCCGACAGGACCAGCCCGCGCGTGATCCGCGCATAGGTCTCCCAGCCGTAAAGCGCCATGATCGCGACGAAGATCACCATGGAATTGCCAAGAAAGGCAAGCACCGCAAGCGCGACGATGAACCAAGGCATCGCGGCCTGAAAGTCCACCAGGCCCATGATGATTTCATCCCAAAGCCGCCCTTTGTGTGCGGCCAAAAACCCAAGGGCAATGCCCAACACTGCGCCCAAACAGGTGCCCAACAGCGCCAGCAACATCGAGGTCTGGGTGCCCACCAAAAGCCGCGACATCAAATCGCGGCCCAGCGTGTCGGTTCCGGCAGGATGAGCCCATGTGCTGCCGGACAACGGCACAGGCGGCGCCAGGCGGGCGAGCAGGTTGATGTAGTCAAAGGCGTAAGGTTGCAGCACTTTGGCAAAGATCATCACAAAGACCATTACCGCCATGAATGCTGCCGCAAGGATCACGCCAAATGGCGTCCCGGCCAGCAGTCGCACCGGCGCCCAGCGGCGCCCTTCGATCATGTCTTGCGAACTCATTTCTGGGTTGCTCCTGCGCCCACGCGCACCCGTGGATCAATCCAGCCGTAGATCAGATCAGTGATCGCGTTGGCTGTGACCATCGTCAGCGCAAGAAGGATCATGATGCACTGTACCACAGCCAGATCACGGCTGCCCACCGCTGTAGTTAACAATCGCCCAATCCCTGGCCAGGCAAAGACTGTTTCAGTTATGACTGCGCCGCCGATCAGCTCTCCGATCTTGAAACCCAGGATTGTGACAATGGGGACAGAGGCATTCGGCACTGCATGCAAAGTGACCCTCCGCCCAGGCCCAGCCCCTTTGGATCGCGCGGTGCGCATATAGGGTTTCGACAGGACGTCGATCATGGACGATCGCGTATAGCGGGCGAATTGGGCGGCAAAGCTAATGCCCAAGGTTGCGGCAGGCATGATCAAATGCGCCCAGGTGCCAGACCCCGAAGACGGTAGAACGCGCAACTGCAGCGAAAACACCAAGATCAAGAGGATGCCGAGAAAGAAGTTTGGCATCGAAAACCCAAAGACGGCCACTGCCATCACGCCACGATCCAACCAACTATCGCGATAAAGCGCGGCAAGGATGCCCAAGGGGATGCCGATGGCAAGGGAAATAATAAGCGCCGTTCCCGTCAGCAGTAGGGTTTTCGGAACACGCTCCATCACCAGGTCATAAGCGTCGAGGTTGTTACGGAAGGAAATCCCGAAATCACCCTGCACGAGCGCCATTAGATAACTCCAATACTGGGTCAGCAGCGGCTGATCGAGCCCCCACAGACGGCGATAGAAATCCCGCGTCGCCTGATCAATATCGTCAGGCAATAGCATGTCGGTCGGGTCGCCAGAGATCCGCAACACGAAGAACACAAAGGTCACCACAAGCCACATTGTGATGCCCGCTCGGGCAATTTTTATTGCAGTCCACCGCATCAAACGGCCCCTTCTTCGGCTAGATGACACGCCACCCGACGATCACCGATGGTGCGAATATCGGGGGGGACGTTGCGACACTGGTATTGCGCCAAGGGGCAGCGTGGATGATAACGGCAGCCCGAGGGCGGCGCTGCGGGGTTGGGGGGCTCGCCAATCGGCGGCGCAGAGGTGCGTTTCTGTGTCGGATCAGGTGCGGGAACTGCCGCCATCAACGCCTTGGTGTAAGGGTGTAGTGGCCGGGCAAAAAGCGCATCACGCGTTGCCTCTTCCACAATCTGCCCGAGATACATCACCGCGATCCGGTCCGAGATATGCCGCACCACAGACAAGTCATGGCTCACGAATAGATAGGTCAGGCCCCTCTCGCGCTGCAAATCCATCAGCAGGTTCACGATCTGTGCCTGGATCGACACATCGAGCGCCGAAACAGGCTCATCAAGGACCAGCAAGTCTGGCTTCAATGCGAGCGCGCGTGCGATGACAACGCGCTGCAGCTGCCCCCCCGACATTTCATGCGGATACCGATCCGCCAGTGCGCCGCTCAGGCCTACGGCCTCAAGCGCGGCCTTAGCCCCGTCACGCGGCAAATCATGAATTGTCAGAGGCTCTTCCACCTGGGCGCGGACGGTTAAGCGCGGATCAAGCGCACCTGCCGCGTCTTGATAGACCAGTTGCGCCCGCCGGCGCAGCGCGCGCCACTCCGGCTCGGATAAATCGAAAATCGCAGTGCCGTCCAACTCTACCATGCCTTGGTCAGGGTCCAATAACCCCAGCAGCATTTTGGCAAGGGTCGACTTGCCACAGCCGCTTTCGCCCACGATGCCCAACGTCTTGCCCTTTTCCAGTGACAAAGACACACCATTGACCGCAAAGAAACTAGCCTGCCGCCGAAACAGACCTTTGCGACCATGGGCAAAGCTACGGGCAAGATTCGAGGCGACCAGAAAGCTCATGCCATCACCTGAATGTTATGGCAGGCGACGCCGCCAAGAAGCACTGGGTCTTCTTGACTGCAAATGTGGTTGGCACGGGAACAGCGCGGTGCAAAGGCACAGCCAGGCGGCAGTGCATCAATCGGGGGCACTACGCCCTCGATTGTCGGCAACCGCTCGGCTGGTTTGGCGGCACTAGGGAGCGATGTCAGAAGCGCCTGAGCGTAGGGATGACGCGGGGCTGCAAAAAGGGCCGCTGTTTCAGCGCGCTCGACAACGCGGCCTGCGTACATTACCACGATTTGTTCCGCGTATTGTGCCACAAGGCCAAGGTCATGGGTGACAAAAATCACCCCCATGCCGAGGCTGTCCCGAAGGTCCCCGATAAGATCGAGTATCTGAGCCTGCACCGTCACGTCAAGGGCCGTTGTTGCCTCGTCCGCTATCAGTAGTTTCGGGCTTCCGGCAATGGCAAGGGCTATCATTGCGCGTTGGTTCATGCCGCCAGAGAATTGGTGTGGGTATTCTCGGGCACGCCGCTCAGGCTCTGGCAATCCGACCCGCCCCAAAAGGCGCACGGCTTCCTTGGCCGCCTCTGCGCGGGTCGCTCCAACACGCAGCCGCACCGCTTCGGCGATTTGCCAGCCGATTGAACGGACAGGGTTTAAGCCACCGGTTGCATCCTGGAAAACGCTGGCCATAGAGGCTCTTCGCAGCGCCATCGCCGATTTCGCATCAAGCGCGGCAAGGTCCTGCCCCTGCAAGATGATTTGACCCGCAGACACGCGCCCCCTTGCGGGCAGAAGACCCGAAATAGCCAGACAGGTCATCGATTTGCCGCATCCACTTTCGCCCACAATCGCCACAGTCGTGCCGGCATCAACCGTCAACGACACACCGCGCACCGGCCGGACTGGAGTTTTGGCGCGACGGTCGATCGTCACAGCAAGATCTTCGACGTGCAAGAGCATGTAATTCGTCCAAGTTAAAGCGCCCCGGTAAGCCAATAGCCAACCGGAGCGGTGATCATTTTGCCAAGCTTATTCTGCGAACTGCAGATTATAAGGGCGCAGGTCCATGTAGTAGAGGCCATAGGGCTTCCACGTGATGTCCTTGCGCATGGCGTATGTTTCCAGCGGGTTGTAGAGCATCGTACCGGGTGCTTCGTCCTTCCAGATGTCCAGGGCTTCGCGATAAGCTTGCTGACGCTGGTCCCAATCAGTTGAGGTCAGGATCACGTCTTGCGCGTCGTTAAACGCAGCAGGGGCATCCCACTTACGATCTTCCAGACGGCTGTTGTTCTGGATGCCCGATAGCTTGCCCCACTGCGGCACAAAGGAGCCTAGCGGATCGGGCATGCGGTGGGTGTTGGACCATGGACGGATGTGACCACCGTCGGTGGCGCGCACCTGGCTCCAGTTTTCCACTGGCTCGAGCTTTACGTTCAGGCCAGCTTGGCTCCACATCTGCTGCATCGCCTGTGCTGCTTCGGTGCTGAGCAGGTAGTAGTTCAGCGGGAAGCGATAAACGATTTCCTCGCCGTTGTAACCCGCTTCGGCCAACAGAGCCTTGGCTTTTTCAACGTTGTACTCAAAGGTAGGATAGTCTTCCATATACATGACATATGACGGAAGCTGGTGACCGTTTGGCGTGTAGTTCTTGTCCGCCCACAGCGCTTGACGCAGCAAGTCGCGGTCAATTGACAAAGACAAAGCCTGGCGCACACGCTTGTCTTCGAGCGGGCCAACGGTCCAGAAGATCAACATATGTGTGTTGTCCAGAACGATCTGTTCAACCTTCAGGTCGTCATAGCTTTCAACCGTCGGGATCTGGTCGGGTGATATGTTGACCGAGATGTCGTATTCGCCTGACACTAGGCCCGCGATACGAGCAGACATCTCTGGCACTTCGGTAAAGGTCACGGACTTGGCCGTTGGCTTGCCGCCGAAATAGTCGTCATGCGCCGCCAGACGGATGTATTCGCCCTCAACCCACTCGTCCATTTTGTAGGGGCCGGTCGCAACTGGGTTCCTTGCAAAGGCGTCTTTGCCGACGGTCAAATAGTTTTTGGCATTGACAATCCAGAACGCGTAGCCCGCTAGACGCTGCTCCAGCAGCACGTCAGGTTCCTTCGAGACCACCTGCACGGTGTATTTGTCAAGCGGGATGACATGGCTGATTGTGTCCATGTAGCGCTTGGCAGAGCCGATAAGCGGATTTTGGCCCTGGCCACGTGTCGAGGTCATGGAAAAGACAACGTCATCTGCAGTCAACTCCGAACCATCGTGGAACAAAACGCCTTCGCGCAGCTTCAGTTCCAGTGTGCGATCGTCGATACGGGTCCAGCTTTCGGCCAGCCCAGGCACAAGTTCGGATGCCTGGCCAGAGCCATCCGCAAGAAAATCGCGGCGGATCAGGCTGTCGTACATCGAATAGGTGATGCGCACGGCGACGTTGCCCATCTCTTCGATGCCCTCAAGGCTTCCGGGTAGGTTGTTGACGGCCACGACAAGGTCGGGACGCTGGTCTTGAGCGGTCGCAGCAGGTGCGACGACGGCAAGCGCTATCACCGCCGCAAGCGCGGACTTGAGTTTGTGAAACATGGTAAAACTCCTCTGTTAAGGTAATCCCACAATGCCGTGCGTTCATTACAATAGAATTACGTCCAGATGAATTTTTTGAATCAGTTGTGTAAAGATTATGTTTAGATTGGTTCGAATGAATTTTGGGTTCTGTCAGAATAAACCACCTTGCCTGACATCGATAATCGGCTTAGCAATTTTGCTATGCCGACTCCCGTATCCGTCCGCTATTTTAAAACCAGCCCTGAGATTATGCAACTTGCAGTTATGCCGTATGTGAGGTTTCCGCTCTCACTGAGAAATGTAACTCTGATAATGAAGTTTGGGATAATTGTTCAGCTAAATTTGTTTTTGAAAATGGACTGATTTACGAAGGCGAATGGCAAAATAATGAGCCAAA
>NZIT01000002.1 GCA_002691725.1 SAR116 cluster bacterium
CAGGCGCTGGCGTCTCACTCACCACAAACTGCACTGGCTTGCTCTTATCAGGGCTCACCGCACACAGCGTCTGCGACTTCTTCGGGCTCAACACAAACTCCTTGGCTCCCTGCGTCAGCTGACTGCCTGCTGACACCTGCAAATCAAACTGGCCTAGCGCATCCCCTTGCTTCTTCACCGTCACGCAGCTCGGTGGTGTTGGCTCATTGACTTGCCTCGTAGGCGGAACAAACACCTGCGGCTCAGGAGGAATCACCACCACAGGCTCAGGTGGCCGCTGGTAATAATTGTTCTCCAAGGTGAGATCCAAGGTGCGTCCGGCCTGAAGATCCCGCGCAGAAATCACAATCTTTCCGTTGGCATTGGCCCTTGGAGTCACAGCATCTGGGGTCACTCCACTAGGGAGAGTTTCCACCAGCTCAATATCACCGGAGAAGTTTGACTTCTGATAACAAACGATTGGCGCGTAGGAGCCCTGGGTGAGATCCAACTGGTGCTCAAAGCTGTAGGGGGAACCAGTGCCGGGCTGCTGTTGAAGAACACCTTGTGCATCAGGGATGCTCAACGGCACAGAGCTGATGAACTTCAATCCCACCTGGGTTGCTCCGGCCGGTGGTTGGCCAATATTCAATTTGCGAACCCGCAAGCAAGCCTTGCCCGCTGGCACAGAAACAGACGGGCGATATTCATTCACCAACGTCACACGATCGGTGTTTCCAGCAATGATGTTGAGCCCGGAGACCGTGATGGTGTTCCCCGATGGCGCCACTGAGGGGGTAAATGATTGCTCCTGACCCTGAGCATTCGCTGATTGGCGTGAAGCTGCTTGGATCGCACCAAGGGAAGGCTGCCACTGACTCCCAGGCCGGATTGTTTCTTGAACTTGAGGCTTCCACGTCTCCCCCTGACGCAGCAGCTGGCATCGCTGCGCTGATTGATTGCTCTTGAGCTCAGGGAGCACATTTTGCAGCTGCCCATTGGAGCCAATCTTGATCGCGCTCACACCAGGAAAGTCCTGAGGAGAAACGGATTGGCCGTTGCGCAACCAAGCCTTTTCTACTTCGAGGCATGCTTTCCCAACCAACTCAGTCTTAGGAACATTGACCAAGGTCACAGCGTTGTTGCGGCTGGCTTGTTTGGGCTGCATTGACTGACCCGCAGCAGCCACAACGGCACCATTCACCAATGTTTGGTAATGGGTGAACTGTGCATTTGAATTTTCAGCTTCGGTCACCGCAAATGATTGAAGCTGCCCCTGCGGTAAACATTTGGTCTGTGGCTGGCCAGGGGTCAGGCTGAAATCAAAGACCTTGGAACCCCCTCGACCATTGGTTGTCAGCCTGACGTCAAATGTCTGCGAAGCATCTTGCTGGGATTGGCCCTGAACTTCCAGGCGCTTATCCAAACGGATGCATCGCTGGCGATCTCGCGCACGGTTAACAACCTGAAGCGTTGGCGTGTTGCTCTGGCCAGCAACGATTGTGGCTTGATCGGTTTTTTGAACCACATCGATATCTCGCTGACCAGGGTTCAACGCTTCTGTGGCCTTCACCTGAACGCTCTGACCAGGCTGGAGACCGCCGTAGCACTTGGTGCCGCTCTCCTGGCTCACCGTGAGGCTCTCGCCAGTATCGAGTCGCTGCAACGTAATCAGCGGAGAGCCGGCGTTGGCTGGTGGGTTGCCGATCCACTGCTTTTCAACATTGACGCAAGCGGTGGTTCCAGGCCCCCCAGTGCACTCAGGGTTGGCGAACGTGAGCTTCAGAGGAGCTGGCTGACCTTGTCCGGCCGGCACACCACTCACCTGGACTGTGCCCCCTGCAGCACGACCGCTTTGGAGTGATAGACCTTCGATCGGCGACTGCACCTTGGTGCCTTCAGTGGCATTGCGCTCGCGAACAACAATGGAGCCAGAATGTTGGCTGGTGAAGTTACGCCGCAAAGGACACAGTCGATGGGGCCCTCCATTGGGGAGCATCGTGATGTTTTTCGCTCCGCCATAGATCGACCTCAAGGCAGAATTGGGTTCAAACCGCAGCTGAGCCTCATCACAACCGGTTTTATAAACCTCAAGGCACGGATACACATAGCGCTGCTGATTCTGGGCAGGTTGCTGAGGCTGATTGACTTGAATTTGGTTGGTATATGTCACCACATACTCCCTGCCAGCTTCTGGCACAAAACTGTTGCCAGCACCGCCTGGATCAACAGTGATCTCAGCAGGCATTGAAGTTGGTCTGTAGGTCTTGCCTCCCCAGCGCACCGATCCACTAACGGGAGTTTCTTGAAGCTGTAGCCGCTGACCAGCAGGAACAACGGCGCCAGAGGTTTGGGCCGTGCCGCCTGTTAGGCGGATGGGATTAAAACCGCTTCCCTCTTTGACTTGGATTTGTAGGGTTTTAATCAGTCTCTCAATAATTCGAGCATCACTGATGACATTTCCATCGGTGTCTTTAAAGATTTTCTGGGACTGAATCCTTGATAGGCCAGGCGATGAACAGCTCTCTTTGTAGGTACACGAAAGCACCGAACCAACCGAAGCCCCATCGCGAGGTGCTTGCAGGATGTTCTGCAGATGGGCTGGCCTGGAGGAATCAACAGGATTAAGCCCATCGCAACGGAAGGACTGCAGCTGCCCCTGACGCTCACCTCCTTCAGCCGGCGCATTCGGTCCGGGGAATTGGGCACCAGCGGGATCGGTCGAGATCTTGGTTGTGCCGCTCAGCAGGTTCTGCCACAGCAGCTGCGGCAAGGGAGCAATTAGCGTGCCAGCACTGCCGCAGCCAGCAATGGGCTGGCCATTGCCATCGAGTTGCTGCGTTGTTGCCGTAGCGGTGACCTGGAGGGTGACGGGCGAAGGATCAGTGAGGTGACCCAAACAGGTTTCCGGGTTGTTGATATCGCAAGCAGGAGCATTCGTCGGAGTGCTGCTGCCAAGGGTGAAATTGATCGCACCGGGCTGTTGCTGCGGAGCACCCCCTTCTGATTCGCAGCCGCTACGGATCGCCGTGAGCTGCAAACAGCCACCAATGGGCACGGTGGTGGGCTGGCTGGCACCCGGCTCTTGAACCTGAACCGTTTGCCCATCGCCATTGCAAAGGGACTCCAGCGGCGGCATGGAGCCAGGAATGATCTGACTTCTTTCTTTCACCAACCCACCGGCAATCAGTGTCTTAAGCAGTACCGACTCTGGTGACTGCAGCGGGGCCTGGGGTTGCTGCAGGCCAGGTTGCGCTGGGCATGAATCACCTGAGCGTGGTGTAGAGCTCGCTGGCTCCTCAGGCTGCTCTGGGCTGGAGACTTCCGAACTGGATCGGGTCAAGAAAATCCTGCCCTCGGAGGTGGTCTGCAGCTGCAGCTCTGGCTTTTCAGCGGTTTGCAACGACACCAGAGACGACTCCGGCGTAAGCAACTCCTTCTCTTGGCGTTGAAAGCGCTTGAGGCTGTCACGCACACAGACCGCTTCACCGGTGCCCTTCTCACCACCGTTGGGCTCGCAGCCTTGGCTGGGTTCAATCCCTGGGGGGCGCTCAGGGGGTTCCAGGCGCGTGCTGGTGATGGCCCAAGGCGCAACAGACCACAACGACGAGGGGATCGTTGGAATCGTCGCCACCGTGTAGGTCTTGAGCGGGAATTCGCGCTCAAGGGTGCTGTCAGTCGTTAGATGCTCGGTGACGGAGTAGCAGTCCGAGGTTCCCTCACCCCCAGGTGGACATGGAGTCGTTGTTCGGATGGTGCCATTGAGCAAAAACCAGCGCGTGCGATCGGTTTCCTCATGCACGGTGCTCACGCCGCTGTGGTGAACCCCTGGATCGAGCTTCAAGAACGAACGGCTCGGCCGCACGTTGTTGAACACAAACTCCGTTGTGCCCTTGGCCTGGGGCTGAACGATGAAGCTGCTGGCCTCAGGAATGTTGACGCTGCCATCCACCACAATCCGCGGCGCCACCACCGACAAACCCTCCAAACCCGAAGGATTACGAAGTGGGCCGCTCAAGGTGGCCCCTTGGCCAATTTCGATCAGCCCATCGCCGGCCAGCGTGAGGTTGATCACCCCGGATGAGATGAACTCCTGAACATTGATTCCTGCCGTTGTCAGCAGGGTGTGATCGGTGATGATCTGCCCGCCCAGCACAGAGATGCCAGCGGGGTTCACCAAGATCACGCCGCCACCCACCTGGCCGCGCCCTTGGGTGGGCCGGCACTCGCCGCCGGCACTGAGGCAACTCTGCATCAAACCGCGGATCACCGAGCGAACGCCGCTGGTCACCTGGTTGAGCACCGTGGCACTGCGGGAAGGTTGGTAGTAGGTGACGATCTGATCGGGGCCGATCGAGAAGCGGTTCCAGTTGATAACGCTGCGCTGCGATGCGCTGCGAATGATCAACTCATTGCCGCTGAGCTGGATGCCAACCCGGCCTGCACGCACCGATGGCCCACTGGGCAGCTGCGCCTGGGCCGCGGGCATCACGCTCAGGCCCAGGGCCGTCGCTAGTAGTAACCGTTGCAGATGCCCCATCAGAAGCACCACTCCAGTCCGGCCCAGAGCTGCCAACCGGGGGTTTGATCGGCAGCATCCACGCCATAGGGGTTATCGAGTTCAGGCCCGATCGGATGGGTCAAAAGGGCCTGAAGGCTGGTGTCGGGTCGGAACTTCCAGCGCATGCCCGCGCCCGTTCCAAACAGAGAAAAGCTGTTCTTGAAAGGCTGACCAGCCCACTCCTGGCTGTACAAACGGCCCCATGCCCCATCCACCAAGCCAAAGAGCTTGAACTGGGGGGTGAAGTAGTAGGCCAGATCCAGCTGGCCAACGACCCCGTCGTTGCTCATGTTCTGCCCGGGTGGATAAGCCCGCACACCACCGGGGAAGCCCATGTTCATCGACTCGGTGAGATCGAGGTTGTTCACCAACGCCTTTTGAGCATTGATGTTCAGCGTTAGCTCGGTGAAGCGGCTGAGCATCTGCACGCGGTTCAAGCTGAGATTGGCCTTGGCAAAAAAGCCATCCACCCCCGGGCCGAAGGAGTCCTGGCTGTCCTGAACGGCGTCGTTATCGAGCACCATCTGCCCCATCGACACCGTGCCGAGCAGGTTGTTGATGGCTTTGCCGGCAAAGTCGTTGTGCCACTGCTTGAACACGTTGCCGCGGCCTACGGTTTTGCTGCGATCGGTCAGCGGCTGTTCAAAGAAGTTGTTGATGTAGCGGGCCGCTTCGAAGTTGAACTGGGCAACGGTGGTGTAAGCGAGCTGTCGCTCGAGCGGCAGCTGCAGATCGAGCTTGAGCTGGCGGGTGTTGCCGGCAATGGCGTCGTTGGGAACACCGGGCTGGCCAACGACGGAATAATCATTCCAATTGAGCTTGACGGTGGCACTCGCCCCATTGGGCGCAAGCGGCAACTGGAATTTGGCCTTGGTGGCCCTTTGGGTCAGATCGGGTTTGAAGCCAGCCCCCTGCAGCTCCAAGTCGATGCGCTCACCGCGGCCCAAGAGATCATTGGCTTTGCCCTTGGCGCTGAGTTGGGCATCACCAAACAGACCGTTGATCAGGTTGTTGGGATCCACCTTGCCGTTCAGCAACTTGGTGTCGGAGATCTTCAGCAACACATCCATGCGGTTGCTGCCAGGCACAGGAATCAACTGGCTTTTGGCCTTCACACCGGCCAAGTCGTTGAGCTTGAGGATCGATGACTCGAGCCGGTCCAAGTGGATCGGATCCCCTGGCTTGAGGTTGACCAACACGAACTGCCGCGCCCAGTCGTCATCGAGCCGGTGCGGGATCGAGGCATCCACCACCACCTCACCAAGCACCTTGGGCTCAAACACCAACTGCAAAACACCGTCGGTGAGCTCTTGCTCAGGCAAGCGCAGCACACCCAGCACCTTGTGCCGCAGCAGCTCTTGTTCGAGGTTGTCGCGCAGCGCTTCGAGGTCAGCTGGCGAGAGCGGTTGGCCGAGCAACGGCTCGATCAGATCGGCATAGGCCTCCAACTCCACAGGAGCACCATCCACCGCGACTTCACGCAGCTGCACCCTCTGAGCCGCGGCCACAGGAGAGGCCAAGCCGGCAGCGAGGGCCAATGCCAGTGGGAAGCGGAGAAGTCCCATGCCTGCTGAAAGCAGGCGAAAGCTAATCAGCTCTCAAGCCGTTGCAACCTCTATTGCGGAACTGTTGGCCTCAGGCCGCCACCGCCTCCTTCTCAGCCAGGCCAACGTTGCCGCGCTCGCTGGGGGGAACCAGCAGCTTGAAGCGGTCTTTCCAGCTGTTCCAATCGGCAAGGATTGCCGAGGCTTTGGTACTGCCGGTTTCGGCCACATAGGCCTCGAGCAGTGGCTTGAGCAACGCCTCCTGCTCAGGAGTCGTCAGCGGGCAGATCGCCACGATCTCCGGGTTCACCCGAGCGGTGAGGCGATCGTCTTCATCGAGCAAGAAGGCCACACCACCAGTCATGCCAGCAGCCACGTTGCGGCCAGTGCTGCCCAACACCACCACAACGCCACCAGTCATGTATTCACAGCAGTGATCACCAGCACCTTCAACAACGGTGCGTGCACCGCTATTGCGGACGCCAAAGCGTTCACCGGCGCGGCCGTAGGCAAACAGCTCACCGCCCGTTGCGCCATAGAGGCAAGTATTGCCGAGGATCACCTGACTGCCAGGGTCATTGCCACTGCTGGGGGGCACCACAGTGATACGTCCACCGCAAAGACCTTTGCCGACGTAGTCGTTGGCCTCGCCGACCAGGCGCACATTCATGCCCTGCACGTTGAAGGCACCGAAGCTCTGACCTGCAAACCCCTCGAAGGTGAGGTTGAGCTGACCCTTGAACCCGGTGTTGCCATGACGTGCAGCGATCTCGCCGGCCAGGCGAGCGCAGACGCTGCGATCGGTGTTGATGATCGGCACGGTACGGGCCAACTGACCATGGCCCTCGATGGCCGCCATCAGTTCGGCATCGGCGAGTAGCTGATCTTCAAGGATCGGCCCATTGCTATGGGCCTCACTGGCGTGCTGCAACCAGGAGCGGTCTTCAGCGCCAGCAATCGGAGCCAACAGGCAGGACAAATCCAGGGCCTGGGTCTTGGCCAACTGCACCTGACGAGCCTTCAGCAGCTCCGTGCGGCCGATCAACTCCTGCAGGCTGGCGACACCCAGCACGCTGAGCAGCTGGCGGACCTCTTCAGCGACAAAGAGGAAGAAGTTGACCACCTGTTCTGGCAGACCGGGGAAACGCTTGCGCAGGTTTTCCTTCTGCGTTGCCACGCCGACCGGGCAGTTATTGGTGTGACAAACGCGGGCCATGATGCAGCCCTCAGCGATCATCGCGACCGAGCCGAAGCCGTACTCCTCTGCGCCCAGCAAAGCGGCAATCACCACATCCCAACCGGTCTTGAGGCCGCCATCGGCGCGCAGCAGCACGCGATTGCGCAAACCGTTTTCCAGCAGTGAGCGGTGCACCTCGGTCAGACCCATTTCCCAGGGACCACCGGCGTGCTTGATCGAGCTCAATGGAGAAGCGCCCGTGCCGCCGTCATGGCCGGAGATCTGGATCACATCGGCATTGGCCTTAGCAACACCAGCGGCGATGGTGCCGATGCCGATCTCAGCCACCAACTTGACGCTCACGCGAGCCGCTGGGTGCACCTGGTGCAGGTCGTGAATCAGCTGCGCCAGATCCTCAATCGAATAGATGTCGTGGTGCGGCGGCGGCGAGATCAGAGCCACACCCGGCTTGCTGTTGCGCAGCCAAGCGATGTATGGGTCCACCTTGGGGCCGGGCAGCTGACCGCCTTCACCTGGCTTGGCACCCTGAGCCACTTTGATCTCAAGCTGCTTGCCGCTGCGCAGGTATTCCGGGGTCACACCGAAACGACCTGAAGCGATCTGCTTGATCGCAGAGCAGGCGGTGTCGCCATTGCGCAGGCCGCCAATGCTGGGGAGCACCTTGGAGCGCCCCTCACCATCCACATCGTTGAGCATGTTGAAGCGGGCGGGATCTTCCCCGCCCTCACCGCTGTTGCTCTTGCCGCCGATGCGGTTCATGGCAACGGCCAACACCTCATGGGCTTCGCGGGAGAGCGCTCCAAGGCTCATGCCACCGGTGCAGAAGCGGGCGCAGATGCTTTCAACGCTCTCGACTTGATCCATCGGCAACGGCGTTGGGGCCGGCTTGAGCTCGAGCAGGTCGCGCAGGGTGGTGACGGGCCGGTTTTCCAGCAGCGTCTTGTAGGTGGAGAAGTGGTCGTAACCGGGTCCAGCCTTCACTGCGGCGTGAAGAGCCTTGGCCATCTCAGGGCTGTTGAGGTGGTATTCGCCACCGGTGCGGTACTGCACAAAGCCCATGAACTCGAGCTTGGTGCGGTTGAGTTCGGGGAACGCCTTGGCGTGCAGGCTGAGGGTTTCACTGGCCAGATCGGTGATCGAGAGTCCAGCCACCCGGCTGGTGGTGCCAGCGAAGGCCAAATCGATCAGATCGGCGCCAATGCCAATGGCCTCGAAGATCTGAGCGCCGTGATAGCTGGCCAGCAAGGAAATGCCGATCTTGGAGAGGATCTTGCGCAGCCCGTTTTCCAGGGCTAGGCGCACGTTGGCCTGAACCTGATCCACGGTGAGGGCAGGCAGCTTGCCCAGCTCGATGGCCTTGCGCACCTTGGGTTGGTCGAGCCAATGGCGGCTGGTTTCCCAGGTGAGCCAGGGGCAAACGGCACTGGCACCAAAACCAATCAGACAGGCCAGGTGGTGGGTGCTCCAGCACTGAGCCGTGTCAACAACGATGGAGGTTTGCAAGCGCAACCCCAGCCGCAGCAGGTGGTGG
>NZIT01000003.1 GCA_002691725.1 SAR116 cluster bacterium
AAAAATGATGATATTTGCATCAACCGCCATACCAATAGTCAAAACAATTCCGGCAATCCCCGGCAAGGTTAATGTGGCACCAAGAATAGATAGCTGACCATAAAGCAGTAGCATATTGATAAAGACAGCGATCACCGCCAATAATCCAATCATGCCGTAACTTGAGATCATGAATATAGCAACACCGGCTAACCCAACAATTGATGCGACTTGTCCGGCCTTAATTGAATCGCTTCCCAAGCCAGGACCAACAGAACGTTCCTCAACAACTAGAAGCGGAGCAGGCAACGCGCCTGACCGTAATAGCAAGGATAGCTCATTTGTTTCTTCAACAGAGAAACCACCAGAAATCTGACCATTAGCAAAAATCTGACCTCTGATGACTGGCGCGGAAACAACCTCATCATCAAGCACAATAGCAAATGGCCGACCAATATTCTGTCCAGTAACCCGACCAAAGCGTTCAGCACCAGTTGAGTTCAGCGTGAAGGAAACAACGGGCTCATTGCTCTGACCATCAAAAGACGGCCGTGCGTCTTCCAGCATTTCACCACTAACTAGAACACGCTTATTGAGCAAATAATGCTGATCAGGATTATCACGAGCAGGCAGCAATTCTGACCCCGGCGGCACCCGACCAGATGCTTTCACCGATTCTGCCGAGGCGGATATATCAACCAGCTGAAAACCAAGTTTAGCAGTTTTCCCCAGTAAGGATTTCACCTGTTCAGGATTATCAACTCCCGGCAGTTGCAGCAGAATACGATTTCTGCCCTGACGTTGGATAACAGGTTCTTTGGTTCCTGTCTCATCGACTCTGGCGCGAACAATCTCAATCGCTTGCCCTACCGTTAATGTCGTCAGGCGGTCAAGCCCAGCCTCATCAAACTGAACACTAAATAAGGCATTATCCGATGTAATGACGACCATTTCAGGTGAGATTAAACCGTTTAAGATTTCTCTCGCCTCAACGAACGCAATCTGTTCACGGACATTGAAACTTAATTGATCGGAGCCAACGCTAAGATTGCTAATACCAATACGGCTGTTGCGCATACCAACGCGGATAGTTTCTGCCAGATTATCCATTCTCTCCTGGACAACAGCATCCATATCCACCTCAAGCAAAAGATATGATCCCCCTTGCAAGTCTAACCCTAAATTTATGCCGATACCGCCACCATCATCATCGCGCAGGACAACCGTGCTGACAGCGACCGAAGCGGCCATTAAGACTATAACAATCGATAGGTTATAAAACCAGGAAGACAGGCGTATCATATCAATGCGCTATTTATTTATGTCAGGTTACAACAGGGTTTACTTAGCGTTTTGGTTTTGCTGAGCTCCAGCAGATAGCACACGCCCATCTTTATCTCGACATTCAGAAATAAAGTGCCGCAATATACTCACCGTAACGCCTTTTGCGATTTCAACATCAACAGCTTCATTTCCTTCGGCTGCTTTCATGACTTTGCCAGAAATGCCGCCTGCGGTGATAACCGTATCACCTTTTTTCAGGTTACTGACCATGGCTTGATGCTCTTTGGCTCGTTTTTGCTGAGGCCGGATAAGTAGAAAATAAAAAACAACAAAGATCAGAAGAAATGGCAGAAGCGCACCGAATATACCGCCTGCACCACCACCACCTGCCGCTTGTGCAAAGGCTGGGGAAATGATCATAATAAGCTCCATTAAATTAATAAACTAGCGACAACAACATACAACTATGCACTTGCCAAAGGCAAATGCAAATGCTGATTTTTAGTAATAAATCAGTACTTTTCCATATATAATATAGATATCGGCATTGACGATCAGCAGAACCAAAGCATAATAAAGCCATGTTAGAAAAACCCGACGATATGCTAATAGAACTCCGCCGCATCGCCGAAGCGCTCGAACAAATGGCTAAAATGGGTAAGCCGCCTATGCTGACTGATGGCTGTCATGCCTATATATGGGGCGCCAATCCAGATATTCTGATGCCTGTTGAAAAAGTCAATCATGTGCCGCTTGCGCTGTTGCAAGGCATCAATCAGCAAACTGATATTCTGTATAAAAATACTGAACGCTTTGCCAGAGGGCTTCCTGCTAATAATGCTCTGCTTTGGGGGGCGCGCGGCACAGGTAAATCATCTTTGGTGAAAGCCATTCATGCCGATATAGTGAAATCGGCGGATATTTCACTGATTGAAATTCATCGCGAAGATTTAGATAGCCTGCCGCTATTATTATCATGTTTGAACAATTATAAATCCAAACGGTTTATTGTCTTTTGTGATGATCTTGCCTTTGAAGGCGCGGAAACATCGTATAAATCATTAAAAGCCGTGCTTGAAGGCGGCATAGAAGGTAAGCCTGATCACGTTATTTTCTATGCAACATCTAACCGCCGTCACCTCATGGCAAGGGATATGATAGAAAATGAACGCTCCACCGCAATCAACCCATCAGAAGCGGTCGAAGAAAAAGTATCGCTTTCAGATCGATTTGGTCTTTGGTTAGGCTTTCACAGTATTGATCAAGACACCTATCTCATGATGATCAATGCTTATGCAGATGCCATTGGTCTGGCCAAGGATAAAGCGGCACGCGTTGCACTTCATCATGAGGCGTTAGAATGGTCGGTCACGCGAGGCAGCCGGTCTGGACGGCTGGCTTGGCAATTTATTACAGATGCCGCAGGTAATGCTGGCATAACGATTGATCTTAATTAAAACTTGCTGCTGATATTTCTGCCAATTCTTGACGCATTAAGACATGTATTGCAGAGGATCAACAGGTTGGCGCGCTTTTCTGATCTGAAAATGAAGCTGAGGCTGATTGACTTTACCGCTATTCCCGATAGTGCCAATAGCCTCACCTTTGGCTATCATCTGACCTTCGGTGACCTGAATATCACCGAGATGGGCATAGGCGGTAATCCATCCATTGTCATGCTTTATCAAAACCATATTACCAAATGATTTTAGCTCTTTGCCAATAAAAGCTACGGTGCCATCATAAGATGAAAACACCGCATCACCGAGGTTCCCTGCGATGTTAATGCCGTCATTCTTAACCCCGCTACTGACCAAGCCATAGGTTTCAATGATCTCACCTCTGGCAGGCCAGCCAAAGGCTAAAGCCCCTGCTGGGACTGGCTTTGTTGGGACAGCATCAGGGATTGCGGCGGCGGCAGAGCTTGCTGTATTTGCTGATATTTTGGCCTCAGGCAAAACTTTAATTTTGCTAGATGGATTAATCCCCGGTAGATCAAGCATCGAGTAATCTAATGCTCGCGGAATGGCAAGTGTTGTTCCTGGACGCAGGGTATATGGCGCTTTCAGCTGATTTAAGCGTATCAATTCATGTCGCGTCACGGCATAGCGTTCTGACAGCGCATCAATAGTATCCCCCGGTTTGACGCGATGATCACGCGGTTTAGGCAAAACTAATGTGGTTAAGCCATCCAGTAGATAAGGGGGTTTAAGCTGATTACCTAAAATAATTTTGCGCGGTGTCACGCCATAGCGATTTGCCATCGTGTAGATTGTATCCCCCGGTTCAACGGGAACAACGCCATCAGGTGGGACATCTTTGGCATCAACACGATTAGGGGCATTAATGACAGGAATAGCGGCTCGCTCTTGGGTTTGACATGACGTCAAAATGATTGCCAATAATACTAAAAGCAGTGCTGATTTTTGTTTGCTTTTATCAATATAAGAGGCCAGCATGTTTAGCCATCTCCATTATCTATGTCAGATAACAACGGAACAAAACGAACATCGATAATATCTTTTATCACAGCCTCGCTTCTACCCGCGTTCCACGTTATCTTTTTCAGCTTCTGTTCACCACTATCACCATCTACCGGAATTATCATAATACCATCATCTTTGATTTGTTCCAGTAAATGAAGCGGTATTTCTGATGCGCCACAAGTCACAATGATACGATCAAAGGGCGCGGCCTCTGGCCAGCCAAAGCGGCCATCTGCTAACCTGCTGGTAACATTAGTGATTTTGAGCTGTTTGAACAGCCTATCCGCCTCAACAAGTAACGGCCTAATGCGTTCAATGGTGTAGACGCGGCGGCTGATATGCGATAGCACGGCGGCTTGATAGCCACTCCCTGTGCCAATCTCAAGCACTCTCTCCTTACCTGTCAAAGACAAATGGGCGGTCATAAGAGCCACAATAAAAGGCTGGCTAATCGTCTGACCATAGCGAATAGGCAAGGATACATTGTCATAGGCATGTTGGCGAAGCGCGGCAGGGACAAACGCCTCACGCGGGGTATGCTCAATGGCCGCTAAGGCGCTTTTGTCACGGATGCCCATACCACGCAAAAGCATGATAAGACGCGCCCGTTGTTCCATTAAATACTGATTAATATTATCCGTTTCTATCATCGAACAGGACTTTAAGATCATCAAGCTCTTGTTGACTAGTCATATTCAGCGCCAAGGGCGTTACGGTAATATAATCATTCATAATACCAAAATAATCATCATGATTATGGATATGCCGCCGTTGTCGCAACAAGCCAATGCGAAATGCATTTTCGGCATCAGATGGCAAAATCTCATCTGAGGCTTTGTGCCTCCCCACCGGAAATGGTTTAATCCCTTTCGGCTGATCGGAAGGGAAATTGATATTCATGATGACATCTTCTGCCCAGCCTTTTTTGATCAAATTGGTTAACACGGGCAAGGCTTCGGCGCGCGTGATCG
Source organism: SAR116 cluster bacterium (assembly GCA_002691725.1). Classification (GTDB taxonomy): domain Bacteria; phylum Pseudomonadota; class Alphaproteobacteria; order Puniceispirillales; family UBA1172; genus UBA12202. Next base: position 4,721 of record NZIT01000003.1, read on the forward strand.
TGTACGCATCTATGGGATCAACAGGCATATTTTGGCGATTAATTTTCTGTGAGACAGCAATCGATGGGATACCGTGAACGGTTGCCTCCCACGCCGCCCCAATGGTTCCTGAACAGGTGATATCATCGGCAATATTCATGCCCAGATTAACCCCACTCAAAACCAGATCGGGCATAGCGGATTTCATAAAATGATTAAGCGCTAAGACCATACAATCAGCAGGTGTTCCATCACAGGAAAAGCGTTTTTCCGCATGTTTAGTGACATTCAAATCACGCTTTAATGTTAAGGCGCGGCCATAGCCGGAACAATTATCATCAGGTGCAAATACCCACACATCTTGTGCTATGGAAGCAGCAATATCTTCCAATACTTTAAGCCCTGCGGCATTAATACCATCATCATTTGAGATTAATATTCGGCCAACTTTACCGCTTGCCATTGGTTTCATGTTTTCATTCTTTCTAATGTAGTCTGGCCACCCATATAAGTATGTAAAACAGGCGGTAGCGCGATGCTTCCATCAACGCATTGGCCGTTTTCTAAAATCGCAATCATGGTTCTGCCAAGGGCCAAACCTGAGCCATTAAGCGTATGCACGAAGGCGTTTGATTTGCTCTCGGTGCTTTTATATCTAGCCCGCATACGGCGAGCTTGAAAATCACCACAATTTGAGCATGATGAGATTTCTCTATACATCCCCTTGCCTTCATTCTGACCGGGAAGCCAGACTTCTATGTCATATGTCGTGCGCGCAGAAAACCCGGTATCACCTGAACAGAGCTTCATCACCCGATATGATAAATTGAGCCTTTGCAATATGGTTTCGGCGCATGATGTCATGCGTTCAAGCTCATCATCAGAATGATCAGGATGGCTAACCGACACCAACTCGACTTTGCTAAATTGATGCTGGCGGATCATGCCGCGCGTATCTCGGCCAGCAGCACCAGCTTCGGCGCGAAAGCATGGCGTATAGGCAGTCATACGCATAGGCAGGTTTGCCTCATCAACAATCTCACCAGCAACCAGATTTGTTAATGGCACTTCTGCGGTTGGGATCAACCACCGATCATCAGTGGTGCGAAACAGATCAAGCGCAAACTTAGGCAATTGGCCAGTTCCTGCCATGGTTTCACTTTTGACCAGATAAGGCGGCTGATATTCAGTATAACCAAACTCTCTGGTATGTATATCCAGCATGAATGCGGCAAGCGCCCGCTCAAGCCGCGATAAATCGCCTTTCAAGACAACAAAGCGTGAGCCAGATAGTTTCGCCCCCAGCGCAAAATCCATCATGCCAAGCCCCTCACCTAAAGTGACATGATCTTGCGCTGGAAAATCAGGGAGAGATGCCTTACCATGGGTGCGGATGAGACGGTTTTCACTCTCATCACTGCCATCAGGAACATCGGCGTCAAGAATGTTGGGATAATCCATCAACATATTATCAAGCGTTGCCGCAAGCTCACGGTCTTGTTCTTCCATGTCGGCTAACTCGGATTTAAGCGCGGCGACTTCTTCGATAAGGGATGCGGCATCACCGCCCAAAGATTTGATTTGACCAACTTGCTTGGAGGCGTCATTCCGGCGATGCTGTTTTTCCTGCATCTCAGTTTGAATATGCCGACGCTTTTCATCAATATTCAAGATTTCAGCCGCAACGGGCTGAATGTTGCGTCTCGCCATGGCGGCATCAAATTCATTGGGATGGTTTCGGATAAACCGAATATCGTGCATGACTAATTTCCTTTAATTCAAGAAGACTATGATGACTATTCGTCGTCTTCGGAATCGTCCTGTTTGACCGTTAGTGAAATGGCAATTATGGATAATTCATACAATAAAATTACTGGAACGGCTAGCATCACCTGCGTTATGACATCTGGCGGTGTTAGCAAGGCGGCGGCAACAAAAGAAAACACAATCGCGTAACGCCGTTTTGCTTTTAATCCGGCAACAGTAACTATACCGACTTTTGCTAATAGCATGAGAACAACGGGCAACTCAAAGGCGACTCCAAAGGCAAAGATTAGTCGCATAACGAGGTTAAGATATTCACTAATTCGCGGCTCGACTTCGGTTGGCAGTGAGCTTTCTGTGCCTGAAAACTGATAGCCGAGAAAGAAATTCCAAGCCGGCGGGATGACTAAATAATACACCATAGCGCCGCCAAGAAGAAATAATACCGGAGTAGCAATCAAAAACGGCAAGAACGCACTGCGTTCATTTTTATAAAGCCCGGGGGCAATGAAACGCCATACCTGGACTAAAATAAATGGAAACGCGACAAATAATGAAGTGAAGAAAGCGACTTTGATTTGCGTGAAAAATCCCTCATGCAGAGCGGTAAAAATCATCCGGCCTTCGAGATTATTTGCGCTAAACCAGTTTGCCAGTGGTTGCTGTAAAAATAACTGAACTTGGGTCGCAATCGTATTACTGGCCGAGCCGTAAGGGATCATACAGACAATGAACAGCAGTAAAAACAAACCCATTGAGATGGCAAGGCGATTGCGCAACTCGGTCAGGTGATCGAGTAAAGACATCGTGCCCTGATCGTCTTCTGTCTCAGATGTAATGCTCTCTTGGTCGGTCATGGTGCTAATCTAATTAACGGTTAAGATGATGTTTTGGGTGACTTGGAACGGCTTGCCTTATTTACTGCTGATTTAGGTGCCACTGATTTGGGTGCGGATGTTTTAGGTTTAGCTGCTTTAGGTTTAGCTGCTTTAGGCTTAACCGCTTTAGGCTTGCCTTTAGCGGCTTGGGCAGGCGGCTTTTTGATATCATTTGACAGGCTTGTCGCCGTATCCTTAACCGATGTCACTGTCTCTGTTAAATTGACATCATCAGCCACTGTTTCCATATCTTTCTTAATTTCACTGATCGGTTGTTTTGTCTGTTCAATTAAACCGGTCTTCGTTTCGTCTAAAGCTTTTTTAACATCACGAAATTCTTCCTGATCAGCAACTTCAAGCATGGATTTCCGAAACTCATTTGCCATGCCCCGCATTTTACCGACAAAATTGGTAAATCCTTTTAAGGCACGAGGCATGTCTTTTGGCCCTACAACGAGGACAAGGACAAAAGCCACCACAATGATCTCTTGCCAGCCAAAATCTAACATAAGTTATCCATAGACAGGTTCAGATTGACAAATAGCCCCAACGCATTAAGCCGATGTTTTCTTGCGGCTAGTTGTTTTTTTCGCGGGTTTCTTTGCTGTTGTTTTTTGAGTTACCGTTTTTTTAGCAGCTGGCTTCTTTTTGGGCGCTGGCTTTGCATCAGCCTCATCTTCGATAAGATCATCATCATCTTGAGAGGCATCATTTTCATCACCGCTCATTCCGCTTTTGAAATTGCGAAGACCTTTTCCAAAGTCACCCATCAGACTGGAAATCTTTCCACGTCCCCCAAATAGCAACAGTACAATCACAAGAACGATTACCCATTGCCAAATTCCGAATGCACCACCAAACATATTTACCTCGTCAGTATATAATTCTTAATTTAATATCGTTATCATATTCAGGTTATGGATACCACAACAACCTGTTATTTTATTTATCACTTTTATGAAAAAACAAAAACCTGACTGTTATCAAGTTTAATTGAGACTTCGGTTCCAGCATCGTACCAAGTTATTCCCGGAACACGAGCATGTAAATGCATTGCGCCCAAACGTTGCCAGTTCAATTCCAGATGCACAATACTGTAACGCCCTAGCATAATCGTTTCCACGACTACCGCGTCTGTTGCCTCACCTCTGGGGTCTATGATGAGCCCATCATTACGGATGATCATTGTTGCATGTTCAGTATCATCAATGTCTTCGACGGGAAATAACCCAAACGGAGTATCTGCCATGCCATTTTTGACAGAAGTCTCAAAGCGATTAACCTCACCAAAGAACTCAGCAACAAAGGCATTATCCGGTCGGCAAAACACATCAACCGGCGCACCAGACTGGATAATCGCACCTTTATCCATGACCAATAATCGATCCGCCATGAACATCGCTTCCTCACTATCATGGGTGACAATCAATACAGCAGTGCCAATTTCATGCAAGACATGAAGCATATCATCGCGGATTTGCTCTTTTAGCCGAACATCCAAGCCGCTAAAGGGTTCATCAAGTAAAATCAGCCCCGGATTAGGGGCAAGCGCCCGCGCCAATGCTACTCGTTGCTGTTGGCCACCTGAAAGCTGATGCGGAAAACTGTCTCTGTAATCCGTGAGATGAGTTTGCTCTAACGCATCAAGCGCCATTTTATTTTTTTGAGCATGGCTTAGCTTAATATACCTCTGGCTATTCAGGGCAAAGAGGATATTGTCCATAATCGTCATATGCGGGAAAAGCGCATAATCTTGAAAAACCATGCCTATCCCACGATCTTCGGGGCGCAGGCTAGTTGCGGCATCAGCAATTTTTTCATCCTTAAGCCAAATCTCACCCTGTGATGGCGTCTCAAGGCCTGCGGCAAGTCGCAAGATGGTGGATTTACCACATCCTGATGGCCCTAATAATCCAACAACCTCATGGCTATTAACAGAAAAGCTGATATCATGAACCGATGGCAGATGGCCATATTGATGGCTGATATGCTTAAACTCAATCATTGATATGCTCATCATCTTCATCAGAAGCCAGATCATTTGCCAGATTATGAGCAATCTCATCTTCGGTAATAAGCGCATCCATCGCTAGCTGATCCTCATCTTCAATCGCATCACCATCACCATCATGAGCTTCAGCTTGATCTGAACGCATAACATCACTAATCGTCTGCCCGGTTGCCAGCAGGCCTGTTTTCTTTAGCTCATCCAAACCCGGCAAATCTTGTATTTGCGTTAGTCCAAAATGGTCAAGAAAACCATCACTAGTCGCCCAAGTGATCGGACGGCCAGGTGTGCGGCGGCGCCCTTTCGGCCTAACCCATCCCATTTCAAGCAAAATATCAAGCGTTCCTTTGGATATGGAAACGCCTCTGATTTCTTCTATTTCTGCCCGTGTAACAGGTTGGTGATAGGCAATAATAGACAAGGTTTCCAAAGCCGCCCTCGACAATGGCTTTATGCTCTCACGAATGGTTTTAAGATGCACAGCAACATCTGCGGCGCTTCGCATCGCCCAGTTGCCATCAAATTGGACAAGATCAATGCCGCTATCCTCACCATATCTGGATTGCAGTTGCGCCATAACAGCATCATAAGTGGCGTCATCCGGCAGATGTTGACGGATGGTTATATCAGTCACAGCATCAGGTGAGGCAAAAATTAACGCCTCAATAATGCGACAATAATGAAGTACTGTTTGATCCATTAAATTTGTTGTTCCATTGAGGCCAGATAAATTGGCCCAAATTGATTATCTTGTCTGACTTGAGCTTGCCCATCGCGCACCATTTCCAGCGTTGCTGAAAAATGTGAGGCGATAGCTGATCGGTGATCTAATTCTGTTTTATGGTTTGGCGGTAAAAAGGACAACAAATTGTTCCACCCTTTCGCGTATTTCATCAATTCACCCAATCGCGACACCGCTTCTTCTACTGAATAGAGGTGAGAGGCGGAGATTGTTAACGTGCTGGCTTCTTGGCGGCTAGCGATCTGACCATAGGCTTGCAACAAATCATAGAGTGTAGCCGTATGCGAGATAATGGTAACAGGTGAAAAATGTTCATGATGCGCGCCTTTGAAACGGGCTTTACCTAACCGCGGCAGAGCCATCAGCTCTTGTCCAGCTTTCCGCATGGCCTCTAGCTGTAATAGCTGGCGCCGCAGCGCATCCGCCATATCCAGCGTTTCCATCTGTTCTTCGGGTTCAGGGTCAGGCAATAGCAACCGCGATTTCAAATAGGCTAGCCATGCCGCCATCACCAGATAATCTGCGGCAATTTCAATATCTAATTCACGCGCATTACTAATATAAGCCAGATATTGTTCAGCAAGCGGCAGGATAGCAATTTGTGTTAAGTCAATTTTCTGATCACGCGCCAGATCAAGCAGGAGATCAATTGGCCCTTCATACCCATCCAGCACCAAGAAAAGCGATAACTGGCCAGCTTGCCGCGCTTCTTGTGCTGTTAAGTTTTCATCAAAGCCATCAGTCATAAAACGCTTATCCCTTTTATGTCTTATTTCCATGTCCGCAATATGCAGTCCTGCCCAACAGATTTGAATATATTACATAACTTTTTGGCATCAAGCCGTGGCATAGGATCAGTAACAACGCGCCAATACATGCCATCCTCACCTGAATCAAATACCGTAACCCCAATTAATATATCATTAAGCCGTGAGCTGTGTTTATCCATTAACACGGCGGCGGTTTGCATGGCTTTACTTTCATTCCTAAATGAAGCTAGCTGAACCCGATAAAAGGCTGTTTTGGTCTCATCAGGGCGGTTTAGCTTCTTCCCAGGCTTCGGGAGTGGAACGCCTTTATCTTCTAAATCGGTATCCCCTAAACTGGTATCCGCTAACTTGGTATCTGATGATGCACTATTTTCTGGCGGTTTTGTGCTGGCGGCATTCTCACTCTCTGTCGCCGCCACATCAGAACCATCAATGTGTTCGCTACTCTGGTCACTGGCTTGGTCTGATTGCGTTTCTGCCTGAGATTCTGCCTTAGTTTCTGATGAAGATTCTGGTGAAGTTTGCGTTTGGGCATCATTGGTATCCAAGTCGGGTTCAGACGGATCAGTTTGACCGGATGGTTGCTGATTATTCTGGTCATCTGCAAGCGCTTCAACATCATTGCCTTCTGGCGATTGGATATTTTTGACTTCTGGGGCTTCTGATGCAATCTGTTCATTTGTATCATTGGTCTGAAGCGCCAGACCATTAGTGATATCTATCGGCGGCAATTCAGGGACAGGGTCTTCAGGCAATAATTGCTCACCGCCTTCGGGGATTGGGCTACCACGATCTAATGAGTTTAAAAAGATGCTATCTGTATTTTTAATCTCTGCACCACCTGGATTGGCTGGAACGACTTTATATGGGGTGTTTTCAGCTGAAATAATGGCGACTTCATCCATCTGTGTTGGCGTAGATATCCGGATATAGGCAATGCCAGCACCAATTAACATCACCGCACCACTAATCAGAACTAGAAAAATTCGCATCGACAACCTCAATCCAAAAAGGATGCTTACATTTCATTAATGGCATCTACACCCAGAATAGCAAAGCCATTTCGGATAACAACCGCAGTTGCATTAACAAGTTTCAATCGCGCCGCCGTCAGAGCCGTATTATCAGTAATGAACCGTAAACTGGCATCATCACGTCCCTTATTCCATAAGCCGTGAAACGCCGCCGCCAAATCCATCAAATAAAAGGCAATCCGATGTGGCTCAAACGCCTGCCCTGCGGCCTCTACCTGCCGAGGGTAACTAGCCAATAAGCGAATTAACGCCATTTCCGCAGGATCAGATAACAAGCCAAGATTAGCACCACTAACATCAATTTTAACCGCATCATCCTGACGCAAAACTGAACAAGCACGAGCGTGTGCATATTGCACATAGAAAACAGGATTTTCGCGCGATTGCGTTGTGACTTCGGCATAATCAAAATCCATTGTTTGATCAGTTCGCCGTGTCAGCATGATAAAACGCAATATATCCTTGCCCACGGTATCGAGAACATCCGACAAAGTGACAAATGTGCCAGCACGTTTCGACATTTTGACTTGCTTACCGCCATCCAGCAATTTGACCAACTGAACAAGCTGAATATTCAGGCTGTCTTTTTGACCTGTGAAGGCTGATACCGCAGACTTCATGCGCTTAACATAGCCGCCATGATCAGCACCCCAGATATTAATCAATTTATCTGACCCGCGTTCCAGCTTATCCAGATGATAGGCAATATCAGAGGCAAAATATGTCCATGTGTCATCTGATTTTTTAACAGCCCGATCAACATCATCACCATAATCGGTTGACCGAAACAGCAGCTGCTCACGCGGCTCCCAGTCTTCGGCATTGCCAGCCTTTGGCTTTTCCAAAACGCCCAGATAAATCAATCCATTGTCTTTGAGTTTTCCGATCGCTGTATCGACCGCACCATTTTCCACTAATTGCCGTTCTGATGAAAAGCGATCCATATGGATATCAAGCTGTCCCAGATCAGCCTTAATCGTCTCCATCATATCATCAATGGCAAATGACCGAATAAGCGGCAGCCATTCCCTTTCGTCCATTTTCAGCAAAGTGTCACCGTGCTTTTGCGCCAGCTTGTCGCCAGTATCAATCAGGTATTCGCCCGGATATTGGCCTTCCGCAACCTCGGCGGTGCTATCACCTAATGCCTGTTTGTATCGGGTTAACACTGATCTGGCCAGGACATCCACCTGATTGCCAGCATCATTAATATAATATTCTCTAGTCACATCATAACCGCAGGTTTCAAGCAAGTTTGCTAAACTATCACCAATAATGGCACCGCGAGCATGGGCGGCATGCAATGGCCCTGTCGGATTAGCCGATACATATTCGACATTAATCTTCTCGCCTTTGCCAATATCATTTTCGCCCCAAGCAGCACCAGCGGTGAGAATATCATCAATACGGTGTTGCCACATCGCCGGATCAAGGGTCAGATTAATAAATCCGGGGCCGGCGATATTGACATCACTGACGCCATCAAGATGTGCGATATGCTTCACCAAATGCGCGGCCAGATCACGCGGTGACATATTGGCAGGCTTTGCCATGACCATAGCGTAATTGGTGGAAATATCACCATGATCAGGGTCACGCGGCGGCTCACAAGCGGCAGGTTTTGCCGTATCGGTGAGCGTTATCGTGCCATTTGTAATTAAGGTATCAGTGATATCTGTTATCTGCTGACTGAAATGGGAAAAAATATTCATTAAGTTTTGTCTCAAACTAAAGTTATCTTAAAATCGGGCCAGGGGAAAACAGCCGCTCATGTTCCATCACGGCAAAACGATCTGTTATGCTGGCAATATAAT
>NZIT01000004.1 GCA_002691725.1 SAR116 cluster bacterium
GGGGTGCCAAGCTGGGCGATATTACCATCAAACATAACAGCGATACGGTCGCTCATAATCAGCGCTTCTTCCTGGTCATGCGTGACCAGAATAAAGGTTATCCCCAATGTCCGCTGAATACGCCGCAATTCATCTTGCATTTGCTCACGAAGCTTTTTGTCCAATGCTGAAAGTGGCTCATCCAAGAGCAGCACTTTTGGCTCAAGGATTAGTGCTCTGGCCAGGGCAACACGCTGACGCTGGCCACCCGATAGCGCATAAGATGGCCTGTCATAATAGCCATCCAAATCAACCATCTTAAGCATAGCATCAACACGTTGCCGCAGCTCAGCTTTTGGCAAGCGCTGCTTGATCAGACCATAAGCGACATTTTCACCAACATTAAGATGCGGGAAGATCGCATAGGATTGGAACACCATATTAGTAGGACGTTTATTAGCATCAACACCATTCATGGATTGCTGATTAATCATGATATTGCCTTCATTAGGCACCTCTAATCCGGCAATCATCCGCAATAATGTGGTTTTGCCGCATCCAGAAGGCCCAAGCAAAGAGAAAAACTCCCCCTTAGCGATATTCAAATCAATGCCTTTAACAACCTCTAAATCGCCAAAACTTTTGCGAATACCGCGAAGCTCAACCATCTGTTCCGTATCATTTTGCTCAGGTGTCACAGATTATTCTCCCTTTAATTTGTGATGGCTATTCATGATGGCTATTCATGATGGTTGCTTGCCTATCAAGGTTTCCGACCTGCGCCGATAATATTCAAATATCGCCAATAGAATAAGCGACAGCAGTAATAAGATAAATCCTAATGCCATAATGCTTGGCAATTTCGACGGGAAGCGCAGTTGCGCCCATATATAGACCGGCAATGTCGGCTCAACCCCGGTTAAGAAAAAGGCAATAACAAACTCATCCAGCGATATGGTGAAACAGATCAACAGGCTGGCAATCACCCCCGGCTTAACCAGCGGAAAAATCACTCGCCGGAAAGTGCCAAATCTGGTCTCACCCAGATCAAGTGAGGCTTCTTCGATGCTTTTGTCCATATTATTAAACGCCGAATACAGAATAGAAACCGAGAACGGCGTGCAGATCAAAATATGGCCAAGAATGACTGTCCATATATTCAATGAAATACCAAGCTGGATCAGAACAATCAACAATGCCACGCCAATAATGATTTCTGGCAGGAATAACGGCGCCATGATCAGCCCAAAGCTAGGCCGCTTGCCAAGAAAATTATGCCTGGCCATAGCTCGTGCCGTGAGAATGCCAAAGCATGTGCTAATCACCGCCGCCGTGATGGCAATGATTAATGAGTTTTTGAGCGCCCGATGAAGCGTATTTTCACTCAGCAAGCCAACAAACCAATCGGCGGTAAAACCAGATAAAGGAAAGGCAATGATCGAGCTGTCATTAAAGGCGAAAATAGGCAGCAACATGACCGGTGCATAGAGAAACACCAGATAAATAATGACAAAAGAAAACAGCAATAGCGGCGGCTTTTTCATGATGACTGCTTCCTCAAATAGCGCCGATTAAAGAATAAAAACCCTAATGAGATCAACAAAACCGTCAACAGCGATGTGATAGCTAATGCCGCCCCCAACGGCGCGTTATTGGCCTTGGAAAACTGAACTTGGATCATATTAGCCACCATCAGCCCATCTTTGCCGCCAACCAGTTTAGGCGTCACATAATCGCCAATCGTCGGGATGAAGACAATCAAAGCGGCGGAGACAATGCCCGGCATGGCCAAAGGCAATGTCACGCGGATAAAGCTCCGGATAGCGGTATCACCCAAATCTTTTGCGGCCTCTAGCATGGATCGGTCTATCCGTTCCAGCGCCACAAAAATAGGGAGAATGGCAAATGGCGCCCACGCATGTGCCAGCGCGATAACCACAGCATTAGCATTATAAAGGATGAAGGATAGAGGCTCTTCGATCAGGTTCAGTGATTGCAGCCCCGAATTGACAACCCCATTATAGCCAAGGATGATTTTCCACAGAAAAATTCGCAGCAAATAGCTTGTCCAAAAAGGAATGGTGATCAGAAACAGCCATATCGCTTTATAGCGGCCACCATAAAAGGAAATATAATAGGCCATCGGAAAGGCCAGCAGAACAGTCGTTACCGTGACAATCAGCGAAATAATGACCGACCGCTTAATCAGCATCACATAAACCGGATGCGAGAAAATATCCCTGTAATTGTTTAAGCTCGGCGTCCGATCCAAATCAAGATAATCTTGTGTCCAAAAGCTGAGCGCAATCATCAAAAAAAGCGGCGCTACCAACAGTAAAAACCCAAATAAGAAGGGCGTACCAATTAATCGCCAGCCAGCTAAAGACGCGTTAATTTTTCTGATAATGGATGACATAAACACCGTTGTATTAATACTCAAAAAATAACCTTAGCACACTGACAAAAAAGACAAAGTATAAATCATTTATTCCCTGAAAATATAAGACAGTTCAAAAAATAAGACAGTTTTTTTGAAATAAATCATAGCTTGCAAACGAATAACAATATGACAAGGCAAGCCATATCCATGTTTGACGGCAATATCTCGCCACCATCATCATCGGTTTTACCTGTCATATTGATTAACGCAACATAATGATCTGATTGATAGAAACAGATCGAGAAAGGGAATGAAATGAATCTCCACCTTAAAGAAATCCTTATTGCAACCGCTGCTACTGCAACACTCGCAGGTGGCGTTGCCCCAGCCCTCGCCGAAACTGGCGATAATGAGAAATGTTACGGCGTTTCCCTGGCTGGTGCCAATGACTGTGCAGCTGGCCCCGGAACAACCTGTGCTGGTACATCTTCAGTGGATTATCAAGGTAATGCCTGGAAGTACGTTCCATCTGGCACATGTACACAAATGAAACTGCCCGCAATGGCTAATGGTGAAAAACGCAAAGGGTCACTTCACGCCCTTGATCGTGATCTCCCCACTGCCTAATCATAATTGGCCGGCATTGCATATGTGATGCCGGTCATAACCCTGATGCCGTCTTTATAATGACCATGATAATGACCATGTCAGATAAGGCTCACGTCAGGTAATGCTCATGTCAGGTAAAGCTCTGTCAGGTAAGGCTCATGTTAGGTCATACCGACATCAGGCTTAGTTCCGACATCAGGCTGGAGACATTAAATTGAGCCCATTAAATAAAAACATAAATAGCGCCATAAATAGCACTAATGAACAGCCTAAGCCCGGCCTGCCCAAAGCAGTTGGTGTTGGTTTCAAGCCGCAACATTTGTCTGCTATCGAAGAAGATTCCAATGGCGTTGACTGGTTTGAAATTCACGCTGAAAATTACATGGTAGATGGCGGCCCCAGAAAGGCTGTGCTTGAACATTTAGCAATGGATTTCCCTATATCCTGCCATGGCGTTGGGCTATCAATCGGGGCGCCTCAACCACTTGATCCTGATCATTTGAAGCGGCTTGTTCACTTGCTTGACTGGCTCCAGCCTGCCATGTTTTCTGAACATCTGGCATGGAGCACGCATGGTGACACATTCTATAATGATCTGTTGCCAATGCCTTATACAAAGCCTGTGCTTAACCAGGTTATTGCCCATATTGATCAAGTTCAAGATACCCTTAAACGTCAAATCCTGATCGAAAATCCATCCACCTATGTCATGTTCGCCGAGCATGACATGACCGAAACCGATTTCATTAATGCCATTATACAGCGCACCGGATGTGGGCTGTTGCTTGATATCAATAATGTGTTTGTCAGCGCCCGTAATCATAACCCCCATAATCATGATAAAGCCGCGCGTGAATATCTGGCGCATCTGCCGATGGAAAGCGTCTTTGAAATCCATCTAGGCGGACATTCTGTCGATCAGGATGAGGCTGGCAACACCTTGCTCATTGATAGCCATAATGACGCCGTCGCAGACCCTGTCTGGCAACTCTATAAAGACGTCATATCCACCCATGGCGTCAAACCTACGCTGATTGAGTGGGATAATGATGTCCCGGAATGGCATATCCTTCAACATGACGCGATTAAAGCTAACATCATGATCACTTACATGAATGACAGGATTATTAATCATGAACAGCATGCACTGGCATAAGCAATTTGCGAGGGCTTTGACTGCGCCTGATCTGCCGTTGCCTGATGGCATTATCCGGCATGATGGCTGCCCGGACCTTAAGCGGTTTAATGTTTACCGCAATAATCATGTGATGAGCTTGATATCTAATTTGAAAGATGGCTTTCCACTTGTCTTGGCTATTGTTGGGGATGATTTTTTTAGCTATATGGCACGGCTATTTGTTGAAAAATTCCCGCCAAAATCACCTGTCATGGTATTTTATGGAGAGCCATTCCCTATATGGTGCATCGCTTAAACGGTAAAACAAGATGGGTTCTGCAAGCCATTGGCCTTGAAGGCAATGATATCACAGGCACAGCAAGGGCATTAAACATGTCTGAAAATGCCGTCCGTATTGCCTTTCATCGTGGGCTGAAAAAATTAACCTCTCTTCACCAGACCAAACAAATCCAGACCAAACAAAATCAGACTGGACAAAACCAGACCAACCAAAATCAGACTGGACAAAATCAGAACGGGCATACCCCAAACAGGTATACCCCAAAAAGGTATAAAGGAAATGGTCATGACACAACTGAATGATACCATTGCTTTATTGAGCAAAGATATTCACATGCCCCGATCAGCTCGCTATTTCGGCAGGGTTTATATTGGCCTAACCCTTTTCTGTATTCTGGTTACAACTAGCTTAACCTTTGCGTCTAGTTTTTATCAGTGGCTGGTCTTCCGCCCTGATTACTGGAATAGCCTGATGAATATTGGCGCGACGCCTCATGTTGGATTAAAACAGCTGATCCCTGTCATTATCGGGGTCACTATTCTGTTTAATATAAGGGCATCATTCTATCCCGAAACTGACAGCAGAGGTTGGCATTATGCGTTAAGCCTCATTCCGCTTATCGTCTTTCCGGTTTTATTCATATTGGCATTATATAATATGGAGCTAAGCCAATGGAGCGATGCTATCATTGGAGGCAGTTTAGCCCGTTGTGTTCTTCTCATCCCATCCTTAGCCTTAATCATACTGGCCGCACAGATAGCCGCGCTTATCCATTCCGCCCCACAGCATCCTGTTTGGTTAGGCTTTCGTGCCGGCATTATCGCGGGCGCATCTGCAACCCTCATTTATGCGTTTTTCTGTACAGAGGATTCGCCCGCTTTTTATGGGCTTTGGTATAGTATAGGTATTTTGTTAACAGGCGGCATTGGCGCGCTGTCTGGCCGCCATTTCCTGCGCTGGTAACGCGACTATCAACACGTTCCTCGGCTTATCGATTAGCTCATATCGTCATTAATCTGTTTTAATGTCCGTTCTGCTGGCTCATCCTTGCAGGTCATGACAGGAAACATTTGGCGTAACCTGTTGTGATACTGGCCAACCCCACTTTCCAGATCAGAAAGCATAATGCCATCAAATGCACTAGATTTCATGGCTTCATATGACCATTCAATCAGATGCATATCTTCTATGCCAGTAATCTCATCAATGCGGGCGGCCAAGTGCCTTGCGGCGCGGGTGACTCTATCTTCATCTGGCCGCGCATAAGACGCTGAACGCTGCTTGCTTACTCCCGTTGTTACCGGAATATCCTGATAGAAAATGATACTATCGGGATAAAATCCTATGACCTGATTGGGGAATAACAAAATATAATACCACGCTTTTGGCAATGATGCCCAAGGTTCTGGCAGATGCTCAATCAGATTGCGGTAATTCCGAACAGACCATAAATGTGACGGCGTCTTATTGAAATTGCCAACAGAAACCGATGTATCGCCAATCAGCGCAAGATCATAATAATCCTTGCCATATAAGTCTTGCAGACCTGGATGCGCGATCGGCACATGATAGCCTTCGTTATCAACATCACGAATAGCTTTCCAGTTAACATCCCAAGGTTCAGATACGTGGGGCGGTGAGCCAGGCATCAGATCAGCTAAATGATGCGGGTTAATCAGATCATCATGCGGTGCCATAATGTCTTTGACGCTTGGCTGCGGGCCGGGCTTAAAGCGAATAAAGATAAAGCCTTGCCATATTTCACATTCAATCGGCTTTAACCCCCATTCGACCGGATCAAGATCAGGCAAAGTGCGTGGCCGTGCGGGTGACCTCAAACTGCCATCAAGATTAAAGCTCCAGCCATGAAAAGGACAGACAATGGCCTTTTTGCAAATCCCGCTTTCTTCGGTCACAACACGCGAGCCACGATGCCGACAAAGGTTGTGGAAAGCCCTGATGACGCCATCTTCACCACGGATAATCAGCGCCCGTTCACCAACGATATCAAATGTCGTGAACTCGCCCTTTTCAGGAATATCATTTTGATGACAAACCATTTGCCAATGACGCCTGAATAATTGTTCAGCCTCTAGCTCAAACAGCTCATCATTAAAATACGTCCACCCCGGTAGCCCTAAACGATCCTTGGGGTTTTGAAACACATCATCAGCCATAACGCTATCCTTACCTATCCTGCACTTTATTCTACATGAACTCATTAAAAAGGGAAGTATGTGGCACAATTAATGCTTTTGCATAATAGCAAGCACCTTATTCATATCAGGCATATGCCGCAAGTCTCCTAGCGCATGGCTAAGACGCTTTTGCGTTTCAGGATCACAAGATGCGGCTAATGTATCAAATTTCTGCCGCAGAACATCATCACTTACCGGCGCTTCCGGATCACCAATCGCCTCAGTCGGGGCAGATGAAAATCGCCCGCCCTCTGTCGTCTCAATACTGGCTATGGCAAGCCGACGTTTGGGGAACTCGGCATTAAAATCATCATTGCTGATGACATTTACTTTTCTTGCCATGGCTTGAATATTGGGATTGGTTAAGCCAGCAGTTGATATCTCATCAACGCCAATCGTTCCATGGCAAGCCGCTACCGCCACCGAAAATGGCAGCGAGTACTGCGCTTCCTCGGTGTTTTCAGCCATTGAGCATAACCGCACCGCCTCATCAAAGCTGCTAATCTCAATATTGGCAATCTGATCAGCGGTGATGTCATGATGCTTAATCAGATCAAGCACCGCTTCCACCGCCGGCTGTGCCCACCGACAAACAGGGTAGAGCTTTATATATTGCTCATCCATATAATAATGCTGGCCTAGATCAGCCCAATGATCAGCCACATCTTTGCCCTCAATACTGACAGCAGGGGCGCCAGTAAAGCCATCTGCCGCCAGATATACCGCGCTCACCCCTGCCATCGCGCCCCATCCAGAGCCATCCTTGACCATAGTTGGAGTATCAATACAGCGCATCATCTGGCTTCGTGGGCCATGATATTCGGCAATACCCATAGCATGACGCATTTGGCTCTCATTCAATTTCATCAGACGGGCGCCTATCGCCGCTACCGTGACCGCAATCCAAGCGCCTGATGTATGATAATCCGATGTGCTGGCATGCAGACTAATGCCTGCCCTTGTGCCAAACTCATATCCTAGCACCATGGCTGTCATAATCTCTTGGCTATCATCAATGCCTTCCGCCTCAGCAATCGCCATGATGCCGGGGATAAGCCCACAGCCAATATGCCCCTTGGTCAATTTCTGCCCATCATGAGCATCAAGCGCATCTATGCTCATAGCATTGGCAAGCGCTGCCCCAACCGGGCTGACCTTGCGTCCATCCCACCAAAGGCTGGCGCCTGCGCCACCAAACATTCTGGCGGCATGGTTGCGGATTATTGCTGATAATTCGGTTTTTGAGGCGGCAGCAGATACGCCTATAGTGTCAAACATCGAGCGAAAGGCGTTATGCTTGACGCTTGACGGGAAGTCCTGCCATTGGCTGTTGCGAATATAGTCGATTATCTTGGTCATTTTATGTCATCTCGCTCTAATGGTTATCCTCATATTCAATGCGTTAAGACTTATGCCAATTCTTAAAGGCTAATTTGATGGCATCCACCGCCATATCATCAATATTCAGATGCATAACCAGACGTGTTTCTGATGTGCCGGGGGTGATTATAATACCCTGCTCTAGCAAGCTATTAGCAAGCTCATCGGGCGAGCCGTCAGCAAGGGTCAAAAAGATCATATTGGTGGCTGAACGTACCGATATTCCCGGAATAGTCGATAAAAATTGCGCGAGATCATGGGCATGAGCATGATCATCAGGCAGACGCGCAATATGATGATCCAGCGCATATAGACCTGCCGCCGCCAAGACCCCGACTTGCCGCATAGCACCGCCAAGATATTTACGCACCCGTAACGCTTTATGGATGAAATCAGCTGAGCCACATAGAACAGAACCCGCAGGCGCACCAAGCCCTTTCGACAGGCATACCGAAACCGTATCCGCCACATCTGCCAGATCATTAGGCATGATGTCCAGCGCCGTCACGGCATTAAAAAATCTTGCCCCATCAAGATGAATATTTAATCCTGCTTGCCTACCAGCCGCCGCCGACGCCTTAATCCTGGCAAGCGAGATTGCCTCACCATGCCATGTATTTTCCAGACATAACAGCCGTGATATCGGGCAATGAATATCATCAGGTTTTACCGCCGCCAAAATATCTTCGGGATTTAATGCGCCATCGGCAGCCGTCTCTAGCGGATCAAAGAATATGCCACCAACGATAGACGCACCGCCCGCCTCATCGCAATAGACATGATAATCACGGCCGGTAATAATCTCATCTCCACGCTGGCAATGCACCAGCATAGCAATCAGATTACTCATCGTGCCTGAACTGACAAATAATCCTGCCTCTTTGCCAAGCATTTGTGCGACTCTATCCTGAAGCAGATTGACGGTTGGATCATCTTGATAGACGTCATCACCGACTGCGGCTTCTGCCATGGCTTGCCGCATACCTGCGACTGGCTTGGATACCGTATCAGAACGTAAATCTATAAATGCCGATTGAGTGTCTAGAGATGATCTGGCATTTGCGTAGTTATTCATGATGCTGACCTATCATTTATGGAGGTTGGGTTTGGCCGAAAGTCTAATGGGTCGGGGGACATCTCCAGATGCAGCATGTCGCCTGAATAAGGGTTTTGCCTTGCCACATCTTCATCCAATTCAACCCCTAATCCCGGCGCCTCAGGAACGACAACATAACCATCTTCCATCTTCACAGGTGATTTCAGGATATCCGCATGAAACCCTCCCCATTGCTCAATGCTTTCAAGGATAAGGAAATTGGGCGATGCCGCAGCGACCTGAATATTGGCCGCCCCAACCAGAGGCCCACAATATAGATGCGGCGCAATCTGAGCATAATAGGACTCTGCCATTGAGGCAATTTTCTTGGCTTCAAGAATACCGCCGACGCGGCCAAGATTCATTTGTAAGATAGACGCGGCGCTCTGGCTAAGCACTCGGCTAAACTCAAATCGTGTTGTCAGCCGCTCGCCAGTAGCAATTGGAATACTCGTCGCCGCCGCCACCTCTGCCATGCGTTCAGGCATATCAGGCGGCGTTGGCTCCTCAAACCATAGCGGATCATATGGCTCAATCGCTTTAGCCAGGCGTTTCGCCCCTGACACCGAAAACTGACCATGTGTGCCAAATAACAAATCCGCTTTATCGCCAACTGCCTGCCGAAGATGCTTGCAAAAGGCAACACTTTTCGCCAAATAGTCACGGTCTGGTTGACGCCCATCATATATGGTGTAGGGGCCTGCGGGATCAAATTTTAATGCCGTAAATCCTTTATCCAGATAGTCCAGCGCCCGTTTTGCCGCAACATCTGGATCGCTATATACAGCATCGTCCCTGTCATCAGCATCAGGATAAATATAGGTATAGCTCCGTAAACGGTCACGCACCTTGCCGCCAATCAGATTATAAACAGGCTGATTTGCCGCCTTGCCGATAATATCCCAACACGCCATTTCCAGCCCTGACCATGCGCCCATCATGGTCACATCCGGACGATGGGTAAAGCCAGAGCCATGCACGCGCCGTCCCATAGCTTCAATATCATGCGGGTTCATATCAATCATGTGGCGGCCAAAAATATCTTTGATGATATCGGCGATCACATGCGGGCTGACCGTCGCAACATAGCTTTCGCCATAACCAACTATGCCGTTATCTGTGACCAGCTTAACAAAAATAAAATAGCGGCCACCAAAACCTGGCGGCGGATTACCAACAACAAAAACCTCACAGTCCAGAAGTTTCATGATGCAATATCTCCAAACGGTTCAACTATTATTCTATGCCTTACCCCAATCATTCATTCAGATTAGATGAATATTAGCTATCGTCAATAGTGATAAATTGGTCGCGGCTTGAGTTATCTTTAGCACTAACTTTGGCGGCCTTCACAGCAATACTGTCTTTCGGTTGTAATAATGCTATGTTAGCTTGTGCAAGTGGTATGATGCCAATAACATATCGCTATATAGAGGCGAGAGTTTAAGCATAATAAACGTAAGGCATCATAAACTTTGGGTAGAATATGCAAGGATTATTATGAGCAAAAAAACAAGTCATTCAGGGCAATCAGGTGCTGATCCTTCCAATGTCGGGGAAAATATTCATCTCTATCATGATGATTTACCAGAAGGCCTGGACCTCGGCTCTGTCGTCGCCATTGATACCGAAACTATGGGGTTAAACCCGCATCGAGACAGGCTGTGCTTGGTGCAGTTATCATCAGGTGATGGTCAGGCGCATTTGGTCAAAATAGCCAAAGCGCATAAACCGGCACCACGACTGGCCGCTATGCTTGCTGATCCAAAGGTGGAAAAGCTGTTTCATTTTGCGCGCTTTGATGTCAGCGTCCTGAGCCATAATATCGGTGCGATAAATGGCGCGATATATTGCACAAAAATAGCCTCAAAACTGGCGCGCACCTATACCGATCGCCACGGATTAGCTGAATTGGTGTCAGAAACGCTCCAGATATCGCTCTCAAAAGCGCAGCAATCATCCGATTGGGGGGCTGATACTCTGACCTTGGAACAAATGCATTATGCCGCCGCCGATGTACTCTATCTGCATCAGATTAGGACGCGGCTCGATAAGATACTCGAACGCGAAGGCCGCATGGCAGAAGCCAAAGCCTGTTTTGCCTTTATGCCGACACGATGCGCGCTTGATCTAGGCGGCTTTGACAATATGGATATTTTTTCCCACTAAATAAGCGCATCACATTTTAATTATAGAATTGCACCATCATGGCATCAGATCAAAACAAACCTAGCTTTGCCCCACGCGCCGCTGATAATAATGGCGACCAAAAAAGCGCCGCCTATGGTGGTCACCGCCTGCGCTACTTGCTGATCTTGGCTGGGATCATTAGCTTGGCCGGAGTTGGCAGTTTATTGATCTGGGAGCAAAATGACGCTGTCAATATTCAAGTCACAGCAATAGACGCTGACCTGCCTAGTGATAACAAAAGTTTCCGCCTTGAAGGCGCAACCTATAAAGGCAATACCGCCGAGGGTGAGGAATATGTTCTGTTCGCAGATGTCGCCACCGAAGATGCGGAACAGAAAGGCGTGATTACCCTGATTGCGCCGCGCGCCAAGCTCGATCAACCTGATCAACAGTCGATAACAGTTCGCTCAAATGAAGGCATTTATATTGAAAATGCGGAAGAACTAACCCTGATAGGACGTGTTGTTATTGTCCAGCCTGAGACTGGATACACGCTCTATACGGATGCGGCACGCGCCTATTTGGATGAAGGTATCCTGGAAAGCACCGATGATGTGCAGGGCTATGGGCCTGATAGTATAATCACCGCCAAAGGGATGATTATCAATCGTAATACCAGTAATGTTGTTTTTACTGGCAAAACCCAGTTGATTATCGAAAAAGAAAAGGAAAAGTAAAACCAGCGCGTTATGTTGAGAAAATAAGGTATGGAAATGAGTATGAGTATGGGGATGAGTATGGGAATGAGTATGGGAATAAGTGTCAAAAATTGGATCAAACTTGCTGTGATAACATCTGTTGCTA
>NZIT01000005.1 GCA_002691725.1 SAR116 cluster bacterium
GGTGCTTATGACCACGAAGATGACATTACCTATCTTGATAATACGGCAACGCGGATTGTTGATATTGGTGATGCTGATATCATTCACACAGACACAGAGCAAAGCCACGCCAATATCGAAACCGGGGTGCGGGCAATTTTGAAGGCAGGGGCTATACCTGTCGTGCTTGGCGGCGATCATTCGGTCAATATTCCATGTATAGAAGCCTTTAGTGATGAGGAGCCGTTTCATCTGGTGCAGATTGATGCACATTTGGATTTTGTTGATATTCGCCATGGCGTCACCGCAGGTCATGGTAATCCGATGCGCCGCGCCGCTGAAAAACCTTATGTTACGGGGCTATCTCAAATCGGTATTCGGAATGTATCATCGACCGCGCGTGATGGTTATGCTGATGCCCGTTCTATGGGATCAGATATTTTATCGGTGCGGCAGTTTCGCGCCCTTGGTGTCGACCAGGTGCTTGCCCGAATACCATCTGGGCGGGTCTATATCACTATTGATATTGATGGCTTTGATCCGTCTATTGCGCCGGGTACAGGAACCCCTAGCCATGGCGGCTTTCTTTATTATGAAGCTTTAGAATTGCTTGATGGATTAGCCCGGCGAGGAAATATTATCGGCATTGATTTAGTTGAGGTAGCACCTGATTATGATCATACAGGATCAACAACAACATTGGCAGCGCAGATATTGCTCAATGTCATTGGCCGGATGCTTTATCACCGCAAATAAATTTTAACATTTCACTAGAGGTTGAGGAAAGCGATCATGGCACTTCATTTTTCAGAGCAAGAGTTTGCCCGCCGCAGGCAAGCGCTAGAGGCCAGGATGAAAGCATCAGGTCTCGATGGCATGTTATTGTTTCGCCAGGAAAGCATGTATTGGCTCAGCGGCTATGACACATTTGGTTATGTGTTTTTTCAATGTTTGGTAGTGACAGCAGACGGCGATATGAAACTGATCACAAGGGCACCCGATTTGCGGCAAGCGCAAAACACCTCCAATATTGCCGATATCCGCGTTTGGGTTGATAAGCATGGCAGCACCCCTC
Organism: SAR116 cluster bacterium; assembly: GCA_002691725.1. GTDB lineage: Bacteria > Pseudomonadota > Alphaproteobacteria > Puniceispirillales > UBA1172 > UBA12202. The sequence goes on from NZIT01000005.1 coordinate 1,055, forward strand.
ACGATGATTTGCGCGAGTTGCTTGACGAAATGGGGCTCAAGCAGAAACGCCTTGGCGTTGAATATGAAGCGTATGGGTTAACTGGCCGCTCAGCGATGCGGCTTAACACAGCCTTGGATGGATACGCGCGTTTGGTTGATATGTCGGAATTAATTTCTGAGCTGCGTTTGGTCAAATCGGCGGAAGAAATTGTCTATGCCAGGAAAGCCGCTGAGCTTGCTGATAAGGCGTGGGATGCGGCGGTTGAGATGGCACATGCAGGCGCCGATGAGGGGCATATTCTGGCTGCTATGCAAGGCGAGATATTCAAAGGCGGTGGCGACTATCCGGGGAATGAGTTTATTATTGGCTCAGGCACGGATGCGTTGTTATGCCGATATTTTTCTGGTCGCAAAATGCTGGCTGAGATAGATCAGCTGACCCTTGAATGGGCTGGGGCTTATCGCCATTATCATGCCGCCATGATGCGCACGATCCCTATTGGACAGCCGCGCTCCGAACATATTGCTATGCATCAGGCTTGTGTCGATTCGCTAAACGCATGTGAGGAGGCATTGAAGCCGGGGCTAAGCGTCGGCGGCGTTTTTGACGCCCATGCAAAAATGATGGATCAACACGGCTTCAAACATGCTAGGATGAATGCCTGCGGGTATTCGATGGGGACGACCTTTGCTCCGAATTGGATGGACTGGCCGATGTTTTATTCAGGTAATCCAATCGAACTAACCGAAGGCATGATCTATTTCATGCATATGATATTGATGGATAGCGATACTGGCACCGCCATGACGCTAGGGGAAAGTTATCTGATTACCGCCGATGGCAATGAACGTCTAGGCCGGTCGTCACTTAATTTAGTATTAGGTTAATTTGAAAAAGACTTGCATCTCATGTTTCAATCTGTTTTTTTGACATGAATAAAAAGTTAGGGGAGTTCTAATGGCCTCAGATATGCCGTTTGTTCGATACGAAAATGTCCAGAAAAGTTATGATGGTGAATCGCTGGTTGTAAAGAACCTCAATCTGGATATCCAAAAAGGTGAGTTTGTCACAATGCTGGGCCCGTCAGGGTCTGGTAAAACAACTTGCTTGATGATGTTAGCGGGTTTTGAAACCGCAACTTATGGCGATATTTTGCTTGATGGAAAGCCGATCAACAATATCCCTCCGCATCGGCGTGGCATTGGTATGGTGTTTCAAAACTATGCGCTATTTCCGCATATGACGGTGAATGAGAATCTGGCATTTCCATTGACTGTTCGGAAAATGAGCAAGGCCGATTCCGAAGCAAAGGTTCGGCGGGCGCTTGAAATGGTGCAGATGGTTGAGTTTGGAGATCGTAAGCCAGCCCAGCTTTCTGGTGGTCAGCAGCAGCGTATTGCTTTGGCTCGCGCATTGGTGTTTGAGCCTGAACTTGTTCTCATGGATGAGCCGCTTGGCGCCTTAGACAAACAATTACGCGAACATATGCAATATGAGATTAAGCATATTCACGAATCTCTTGGGGTGACGGTGGTTTATGTGACGCATGACCAATCCGAAGCCTTAACAATGTCAAATCGAATCGCTGTCTTTAATGATGGTATTGTCCAGCAATTAGCTGATCCAGTCACATTATATGAGCGTCCTGATAATGCCTTTGTCGCCCAATTCATTGGTGAGAATAATACATTAGTCGGTCATGTTGACACGATATCAGGTAAAAAAGTCACGGTTGATTTAGGTGAGAATGGCAAAATTCAAGCCACCCGGGTGGTTGATGTGGCCAAGGGTGATAAGACAACATTGTCGATTCGCCCAGAGCGGATTGCGTTTTCTGATAAAGTTGTTCGTGGAAAAGTATCTATGCCGGCACAGGTGATGGAGCTAATTTATCTTGGTGATCATATTCGTTGCCGCATGAATGTAGCAGGAAATGACGAGTTTATCGCCAAAATTCCGAATTCCAACAAACCTATTGCACTCTCTCCAGGGAACAAAGGTTACGTAAGTTGGAATATTGATGATTGCCGAGCGCTTGATTATAGTTAATTATAGCCAAGATTCGGTTTTATCATTTTAACTGAAATGTTGTTTATCTAGGAGGAACGAATGACAATGAAGAAAACACTGACAATGGTATCAGCCGCTGTGCTGTCTATTGCGGTCACTTCAGCAGCTTCTGCTGATAGCTTGACTGTTGTTTCATGGGGCGGTGCTTACACCAAATCACAGGTAGAAGCATATCACAAGCCATGGACTGCCAAGACTGGTGCTAATGTAGTATCAGAAGATTACAATGGCGGTATTGCTGAAATTAAAGCACAGGTTGAAGCAGGTAACGTGACTTGGGATGTTGTTGACGTTGAACTGTCTGATGCGATCCGTGCATGTGACGAAGGTCTGGCCGAAGAAATTGATTCAGCCATGTTGCCTGCGGCACCTGATGGAACTCCTGCTACCGAAGACTTTATTGACGGCGCTCTGACAGATTGTGCTGTTGGTTCAATCGTTTGGTCAACTATCTATGCCTATGACTCATCAAAGATGTCTAATGGTCCTAAGACGATCGCAGATTTCTTTGACACATCTGGCTTCCCAGGTAAGCGCGGTATGCGTAAGTCACCAAAGGCTAACCTTGAAATGGCTCTTGCTGCTGATGGCGTAGCACCTGGCGACATTTATGATGTCCTGTCAACACCAGAAGGCGTTGATCGTGCTTTTGCCAAGCTCGACACAATCAAGGATGATGTTGTTTGGTGGGAAGCAGGCGCTCAGCCACCACAGCTTCTTGCAGATGGCGAAGTCAGCATGACAACCGCATATAATGGCCGTATCTTCAACGCTGTTGCTAGCGAAGACAAGCCATTTGAAATTGTCTGGGATGCACAGATTTATGACCTTGACTTGTTCATCATTCCAAAAGGCGCGAAGAACAAAGAATTGGCCATGGATTTCATCGCATTCGCAACAGACACAAAGCGTCTTGCTGATCAGGCATCATGGATTTCTTACGGTCCAACCCGTAAGTCATCTTCGCCTCTCGTAGGGTCTTTCCATAACAAGCCAGACCTTGCAATGGGACCACAGATGCCAACGGCACCATCTAACTTTAAAACTGCTATTCAAAATGACTTTGAGTGGTGGGCAGATAACCAGGACGAAATGAACGAACGTTTCAATGCCTGGCTTGCTAACTAAAACTTAATTTAGAGGGGCGAGGAGAGAGTTTCTCTTTTCGCCCTTTTTCTATCATATAAAAATAACACAGGACGATATTTATGTCGGATACCCGTTTACTAGCAGCTGACGGCACACCGCTTAAACGTAAATTAGCGCAATCATTATTCCGCACTAAATTACGGACTTTTGGATTAGTTTGCCCATTACTGGCATTAATCATTAGCGCCTTTGTTATTCCTATTGTGTTTATGTTATCGGCCTCTGTTTATGATGACAGATATGCCTCGCTGATGCCAAAATCGACAATCGCTGTTTCAGAATGGGATGGTGAAAGCCCGGTTACCGAAGACATGGCGGCGGCGATGGTTGCTGACCTGATTATTGCCAAAGAGCAAAAGACGATTGGGCGCGTTGCTAATCGCGTGAATAGAGAGTTTTCGGGTGCGACGTCATTATTCAAATCGACCGCACGATCAGCTAAAAAGTTTGAGCCTCCCTATCTTGAAGCCTTAGAAAACAAAGATAAGAAATGGCAAAATATTGAGATGTGGCAAGCCATTAAAGTGGCATCCAAAACCTATACGCTGGGTTATGTTGCGAATGCTCTTGATATGCGCGTCAAGGCAACAGGTGGGTTTGAGCCGCAAGATGAATTGCGGCAAATACATATCACGCTATTTATGCGGACGATAGAAATCTCATTCATTGTCACGGTGGCGTGCTTATTGCTCGGTTATCCCGTGGCGTATCTGATGGCTAACCTGCCGCTTCGGACATCCAATTTATTGTTAATATTAGTGCTAATGCCGTTTTGGACATCACTGCTTGTGCGAACAACCGCGTGGATTGCCATGTTGCAAGGCCAAGGGGTGATGAATGATCTCTTTGTCGTCTTTGGTCTGGCGACAGATGATGACCGGTTTTCGCTGATCTATAACAAAACCGGAACATTAATAGCGATGACGCATATTATGTTGCCATTCATGATCATGCCGCTTTACTCGGTCATGAAAACTATCTCGCCGGCTTATGTGCGGGCCGCTAAATCCATGGGAGCAACAAATTGGACAGCGTTCTGGCGTGTCTATTTCCCGCAATCTATTCCGGGTATTGGCGCTGGCTCATTGCTCGTCTTTATTCTGGCGATTGGATATTATATTACCCCAGCATTGGTTGGTGGGCAGGATGGCCAGATGATATCTAATATCATTGATTTCCATATGCGGCGCTCACTTAATTGGAATCTAGCAGCGGCGCTAGGCTTGGTGTTGCTGGTCTTTGTTCTGTTCTTTTTCTGGATTTACGACCGTGTGGTCGGTATCGACAACATGAAATTAGGTTAATCGCATGTCTACTGGTAAGTATCGCTATATTCCTCCACAGCCGCCTTTATGGTTCAGCATGGCTGTTCCGGCTGGTATTGCGGCGATCGTAGGCTTGCTTTCGGCGCAGGGTGATACCTCACTAATGCTACCCGGCATGGCGGTTGGTGCGGCTATGGCCGCTGGTCTTTCCGCCATTGTTATTCGGCTAAATCTGACGCGGTTTCATGCTGGATTGCTTTATGCTGTCTTGGTATTTGCCTTTGGCGCGTTCTATTCAGGTTTTGCCTTTGCCATCATCCTGGCTATTGTTGGCTACATCCTTGGCCGGATGTCAATATGGCTGCATATGGGCGATTATCGCCTCGCCTTGCCACCCTATGCCTCATCGCGTGAAGTGCTTGGGTTTTATGGCTTTCGCGTGATTTGCGGGTTTATCTTTATTTTCTTGATCACACCAATTTTGATCCTTATTCCGTTATCGTTTAACCAAGAGCCATATTTCAGCTTTACCCAAGGCATGCTGGCGCTTGACCCCGAAGCTTATTCTCTCAGATGGTATCGTGACATTCTCTATAATGGCATGGTCGCGCCTGAGGCGATTGCAGGCTGGTGGGATGATATGTGGACAAACTCACAATGGGTGCGATCAATTAAGAACTCTCTGTTTATCGGGTTTTTTGCGACCATATTATCAACCGCATTAGGGACATTGGCGGCCATCGGTTTAGCGCGGTCAGAAATGCCTTATAAGCGGGCTATCATGGCGCTCTTGATCTCACCTATGGTCGTGCCATTGGTCATCACCGCATCAGGATTGTTCTATTTCTTTTCCTATGTAGGGCTTGCAAAAACCTATATTGGCATCATCATATCGCATGCTGTCTTGGGAACACCTTTTGTCATTATTACGGTGACAGCGACGTTATCTGGCTTCGACCGGAGCTTGACGCGGTCGGCGGCTAATCTTGGCGCAGGGCCAGTGACGACGTTTTTCAAAGTTCAGATGCCATTGATTTTGCCGGGCGTTATTTCAGGTGGCTTATTCGCATTTATTACATCATTTGATGAAGTTGTGGTGGTATTGCAAATGGCTGATGTGACGCAGCGGACGATCCCTCGTCAGATGTTCTCAGGGATTAGAGAACAGATCAGCCCAACTATTTTGGCGGTCGCAACGATCCTGGTGATCTTGTCTGTGGTATTGTTGACAACGGTTGAATTACTGCGCCGGCGGTCAGAACGATTGCGTGGAATTACTCCAAGTTAATTTTAAGGCTAACTTTAGGGTTAATTTTAGGGCTAATTATTTGGCGCATATGCGGATTTTATCACTGAGTATACTTGTGCAAAATCGTCACAGTTATGCAAATTCAGATGATTGACAGCATGTCTTCATGCTATTCCATCAGTACGGTTTTCTTGATAAAAGTAATGATAAGGTGTTAAACCATGCCAAAATGGGCTGAACAGATATTTTCAGATAAGATTGATGCGCTATTCAAAGAGCATCGGTATCGTCAATTTGCTGAAATTGAACGGCTTGAAAAACAGCATCCGCATGCAATCTGGCATGGCGGGGATACGCCGCGGCCAATTATCAACTGGTGTTCAAATGATTATCTAGGCATGGGGCAATCCAGTATTGTTAGCGCCGCCATGGCGGCAGGTATTGGTGAGGGCGCTGGTGCTGGCGGCACCCGCAATATTTCTGGAAACAGCCATGCCTTGATGGAACTGGAAAGAGAATTGGCCGATTTGCATGGCAAAGATCGAGCGCTGGTTTTTTCCAGCGGCTATGTTGCCAATGAGGCGAGCTTATCAACATTGATTAATCTCATTGATGGCGTCAAAGTGTTTTCCGATGCGAGCAATCATGCCTCAATGATTAGCGGTATTCGCCACAGTAGAGCTGATAAGGCTATTTTTAAGCATAATGATGTGAGGGATCTGGAACGCCTATTAGCGGCTGAACCTGCTGAGCGCCCTAAGCTGGTCGTCTTTGAATCGGTCTATTCCATGGAAGGTGATATCGCGCCATTGGCAGAGCTGGTGGCGGCGGCAGAAAAATATGATGCCCTCACCTATTGTGATGAGGTGCATGCGGTAGGACTTTATGGTGATCAGGGCGGCGGTATCTCTGAGGCTTTAGGTATTGCTGATCGGATTGATCTTATCCAGGGTACGCTGGGCAAAGCCTTTGGCGTTATGGGTGGTTATATCACCGCATCGGATTCAATTTGTGATGTGATCAGAAGCTATGCGCCGGGGTTTATTTTCACCACCGCCTTGCCGCCAGCAATCGCGCGTGGAGCGTTGGCTAGTATTCAGCATTTACGGCAATCTCAAAGCGAACGGCAGGGACAACAGCGGCAAGTCAGAAGGCTAAAAACCAAACTCAGCGCTGCGGGGTTTCATATTCATCCCGGCAATTCACATATTGTGCCAGTGATGATTGGTGATGCGAGCCTGTGCCGTGCGATTAGTGATCGGCTTTTGCAACAGCATGGCATGTATATTCAGCCGATTAATTATCCAACGGTTGCCAGGGGGGCGGAGCGGCTGCGCTTAACGCCAGGGCCATGTCATACCGATCTGATGATTGATAGCCTGGTTGCTGGTCTTTCTGAGACAGTAGCCAGTCTTGATGCCGAGCATATATTAGCTGTCAGGCATAGGGCCTGTTAGCAAAGCCGGATCAAGCCGCTTATCAAACCAGTTTATCCGCCAGTCTAGATGCGCTCCTGTGGAACGGCCGCTAGAGCCAACACTGCCAATAACATCGCCTTGTTTGACGGTCTGGCCAGGCTGGACATCGGCTTTATTGAGATGCAAAAAGGTTGAACTGATCCCGTGGCCATGATCCATGATAATCGTTATGCCAGTAAAATAGAGATCATCGACCATTGTAATGATCCCATCAGCTGGTGCTTTCACCGGAGTCCCGGTTGCCGCCGCAATATCAATCCCGTAATGGGGGGCGCGCGGCTGACCATTAAGAATGCGGCGAGATCCATAGATGCCTGTTATAATGCCATGGGTTGGCCAGATAAAATCCTGTTGCCAGCCCATTAATGCGGAGCTTGCTGAACGGGCTTTTGATACCAGTTTGCGGTCGCGTGCTATGCGATCGAGAACGGCTTGCGGCGGGGTCACCATATGACTAGGCAGCCCATCAATGCGCTGCTCTTTGAACTGCCGCGGCTCAGGCGTGATAGCTAGATACGCATCGCTTCCATCAGAATATGTGGCGTGCAAATGTATCGCCGAAGTATCGTCACGATGAAATCCCAAAACGGCAAAGCCCGTATCAGATAGCATAAGCGGTTGATCATCAACCGTCAGAGTCGCGTCAGGGTCAGTTTTGATAATGATCATGCCGCCTTGGGTGGCATGGCCGCTATGAACTTCTAAAGCGGTGGCGACATGGCTGGTCGCCAGCAAAAAGGCCGATATCACAAAAATACGATATCGAGTGATATTGATTATTCTCATTATCTTGCCCATCATTTGAGACATCTACTTGTCAGTAACACCGAAATCAGTATGCTCTAGAGGCGCCATTTCGGCAATGCTCAGTTTTCAGGTTTATTATGATGTCATCTTTGCTTTGGGAACCGTCACAGAAACAGTCAAATCACACCGCAGTAGCCAATTTTGCCAAGCGGCTTGCTGATAAAGGCTTGCATGATTGGCAAGGTGATTTTCACGCCTTATGGCAATGGTCTGCTGACCATCCAGAAACCTTTTGGGATCAGTTTTGGGACTGGCACGGATTAATTGGTGATAAGGGCGATATCATCTGCAAAAACCCTGATCAAATGACAGGTGGGCAATTCTATCCTAACGGGGTACTGAACTATGCTGAAAACCTGCTTGCCGATGCTGATGACAGCCTTGCCATTATTGCCTGGCGTGAAGAAGGCGAGCGGCAATCTATAACACGGGCTGAGCTAAAACAGCGGGTCATGGCTATGGCTGGATGGCTAAAAGCGCAAGGGGTTAGTAAAGGTGATCGTGTCGCCGCCTATACGCCTAATGTTCCAGAAGCCGTGATATTGCTGCTAGCCACAGCAACGCTAGGCGCTGTCTTTTCTTCGTGTTCGACCGATTTTGGTCTCAATGGAGTGCTTGATCGGTTTGGCCAGATTGA
>NZIT01000006.1 GCA_002691725.1 SAR116 cluster bacterium
AATAGGGCTGCTACCATTATAGAGAAAATGGAAGAAAATAATGTAGTATCAAAGCCTGGTAGAGCTGGAAAACGAGAAGTTTTAATTGAGGATCATTAGTTGAAAAAACTTAAAACTAAACCTAACTCATCACTAGTACATCCTATAATGGTTGCATTAGTAATTAGTTTTATATTTTTAAATATTTCATTTGCAAATGCAGCAAAACAATCCCAAGTAAATAAATTTTTTGAAAATCTTAATACTTTGGAAGCAGATTTTATTCAGGTCAACTCTTCTGGCAATGTTAGTAATGGCAAAATTTATCTTGACTTACCAGGAAAGTTAAGAATTGACTACAGCAAGCCAAATAATCTTCTTATTACCTGCAAAGGTTTTTGGATTGTTATACAAGATAGAAACTTAAAAACTACAAATAATATTCCTCTCAGTCAGTCACCCTTTTCGATCTTAATCGAAAAGCAAATTTTTTTATCTAATAAAAATATTAAAACTGAATTTGAAAATAAATCAGGTATTATCTCATTAACCCTAAAAAGCTCAAATAATGAACAAGCAGGTCAATTAATTTTGGAGTTTTCGGAAAAACCCCTCCATTTAAAAAAATGGATAATTAAGGATAGTTTTGGAGACGTAACAACTGTCTTAATTCAAAATGCAAAATATAATAAAAAACTATCACACTTATTATTTTTTCCAGAGGATTTTCCTGAGCCTGTTAATTAGTTTTCATCAAAACCTTGTTTTAGTCTATTAAAACTCTTAGTCCAATTCTCAGAAAAAGATGTATTTTTGTATTCATTAAAGCATGGTGTTCCAAGCGTATAGTGGATTAATTTTGGGTCAGTTATATCTTCATATTCAACTGCTAGCCAATTCCACTTTTTATCTATTTCACCAATTTGTTTATCATCTAGCCATTTAAAGCGATGTAGAAACGCCCCATCCTTACTATTAATAAAATCGGGTGTTAAAATTTTGTTTTGGGGATGTGAACAATTCCATAAAACAACACTAGACCAATTTTTTCTTGGATAGTTCTCATTTTTTTGACCAAAGTATTTTTTTGTTTGCTTGGTCTTATAATTATGCTTAACAACTTTAACGGCAAAATTTTTGTCAACATTTTTTGTAAGTTTACTTATGTCATCTAAACAAATCATATCTCCGTCAAAGTAAATGGCCAAACCTTCAAATCCCATCAAATAAGGAACTAAAAACCTGCTATAAGTAAACTTATTTGTACCATCTGAGTGTTTTTCATCATAACCATAAAGATTATTTTCTGCGAGTGGGGTTATACTTAATGGAACTGATGAAACATCGATTAAGGACTGGACAAATGTGTGATATGCAATAGCCTCTTTTTGATCAAAGCCAATAAAAACATTATTAAGTAATTTTTTTTTCATTTAATATTTCTTTTTTAATCCTATTTATTGGACTAGTCCAATCTCCAATTTTTTCCTGTTGATAAATCCTAATTTTAGGGTACCAAATACTTAAACCATTATTTGAACTCCAATTCCATAATCTACCTTTGCCTTTTGCTAGAAGCAAGTAAGTTTTTTTGTTTAATGCCCCACACAAATGAGCATTTGTATTACTACATGTAATGACATAATCACAAGCTTCTATTATTGAAGATAAGCCTTCAATATCTTTAAAATTATCAATTGAAGGTTCTTTGAATATTTTGATTTTATATTTTTGAAAGAACTCATCCATTTCTTTTGAATGATCTTTATACTCTAAACTTATAAAAACAGCATTTTTATTACTTAATATTGGATATAATTGTTCAAGTGATAAGCTTTTATTTTTTTCTAATAAATAGTTTGCACTTGACCACGAAATACCAACTAGGGATGTATTAGATGATTTATATTTTTTGATAATAAAATCTTTTGTGGAATTTTTACCATTTATATAAGGAAAATTTGGTTTTAGGAAATCTTCTTTTTTTAATCTTAAATAATTACCTATATCACCAAATGGAATATGTTCGTCATATAAATCTTCATTTATTAAATCACTATTAGCATAAAATTGAATCTTAGGATGTTTTTTTTTAAAAACTTTTATTAATCTTTCATCTAACTTTATTATAACCTTAGAAGACAGTTGAGATAACTCATTAAACATACTACCATACATTACTTGATCTCCTAGTCCCTGTTCACTCCAGTAAAGTATATTTCTATTTTTTGATTTAAAATTAGTGAGTATAGGTTTTGAAGTTTTAAGAAACTTATGGTTATAGTCTTTAGTTTTCCACCTGTATTTAAAATTTTTCCATCCTTCTGAAAAATTTTTAGTATAAATTTGAATCTGACCTAATCTATAGGAGGCTTCGAAGTATGATTTTTTTATTTCAATTGCTTTCTTAAGATTTAAAACTGAAAGTTCAAACTCATTGATATAAGAAAGACATACTCCTAAATTACTAAATGCAACATAGTTTTTATTATTATAATAAGTTGACTTTTTGTAATTTAATATAGCTAGATCTATCTGACCAGACTGTTCAAATATTGAGCCTTGTATATTATAGGAATCAGAGTTTTTTTCATTTAAATATAAAGCTTTGTCTACACATTTTTGTGCCATTTTAAAATTATTAAGGTAATAATGAGCTAAACTTTCTAAATTTGATAATTTATAATTAGGAAGTGAATTTTTTTGCAATTTTTCTATAATTGTTAGGGCCTTTTCTGATTCGCCCCCTTTTATCAGTGTTCTAATATATTCTAAGTTGATATTTAATTTGTCACTATTATTTTCAAGTAAATTTTCATAAACATTTATAGATAAAGAAAACTTATTCAATGAGAAATATAACCTTGCTAATTCAAGATTAATACTTGTATTTTTTTTATTAATAAGTCTCCCAATTTCTAATAATTCAAGCGCCTTTTCTGAATGTCCACATTTTATAAAAGTAAGAGCAAGATTGAGATAATTACTTTGGTCAAAAAAATTTAAATATAAAGACTTTTGTTGAAATTTTATAGCTAAATCAAATTTGTTTATTAAACCATTGAAAGTTCCTAATAAGTTTACAGCATATAAATCATTTTTATTTTTATTATAAAATTTATTTAAGTCTTCTATTACGAATTCTGTCTTTCCTTCATTATGTAATTTGAAATATTTATCAATTAAGGTTTGATTTAATGAAGTTTGAAGAACTATTAAGTTTTTGTTTTTTAATTTGATAACTTCTTCAAAAACTCTTTTATTGTGCGGAAATTTAAGCCAGATATTTTTCAAAAGTAACAAAGCATTATATATATTTCCTTTGTTAGCTTCGATTTGAGCATCTTTAAACAAATTATCAATAGACAAGAAAATTCCTAAACCTTGGTTAAAAATTACATCTTAAATAAAAATATGGTAATTAAAAATTAAAATTTAGAAAGTTCTTATATGAAAAGTTTAAATTTAGATATCATAGTCTCACCAGAAGTTGGTTTAATTATTTTAATAACAGGTTTTTTTTTGTTAATTTATGGTTATAAACAAGGTAAAAGACAATTTGATTTTGATAAGTTCCCAATAATCAAACCTGTATTAAAAGAGTTAACTGGTGTTTGCTTAATAATATTTGGTATAATACAAATGTTACCCTCTATTTTTAATTATTTCTAATTAATCACTATTATTGTATCTTTTAATAAATTCTGGCGACCACTTTTTTTGTTTTCTATTCCCTTTTTTGTGGTCCATAAAATCACCTAAAATACTTGCTACAAAAACATGACTTTCATTACCAACATTTTTAATACCAAGATCTGAAATATTAAAATTCTTTAGATTATAATTTTCTTCAAGGTCTTCCCTTACCTGATCAAAAACATAACTATCATGCCATTCACTTAAGTTAAAAAGTTTCCCTCCCATATACATTTTATCCATTTTTTCCCAAAACAATTTGTGCATTTGGTGTTTGATATTAAAAATTGTAAATCCATTTTCGCTATAACGAACGTTTTCTTTTAAGACATGAGATCTGCCCAAGTAAGACATATATTTTTCTTTATCTACTAGTTTGTTTAAAAAATTATTAGTTATTGGTTTTGCAGATCTAATATCTGCGTCTAACCAAATAAGGTAATCAGAACATATTTTGGATAAGGCACTCTGCATTGCGAAAACTTTATAGGCAAATTTAAAAGCATTTAATCTATAATTATCTTGTTTTTTTTGCATATGCTTGAATTTTTTACAAAATTGATAATATCGTGGAATCTCATTCTTATAATCAAAAAGTTTAATTTTACGTTTGACTTTTGCGTCATCAATTTTATCAATGCCATTTTCTAAGAAGACATACAAGATGATGTCCTCTGGCCAAAATTTATAAAAGCTCTCTATAAGTTCTAAACCATAAGGCTGGATATTTAGGTTGAAAGTTGTGACAGCTGAAAATTTATAAATTATTCTCTCCCTATTTCTACATTTAAACAAAAAATAAAGTTTTTATTGAAAATAAAACTTATTTTGTTCTATTTAAATAATATAGAAAATTATGTGTTTGTTAAATTTAATTCTAAATTGGTTATCTAATCATGAAAAATAATTATGACTAAATCTTCTAATAAACTTAAATTTTTATTTCGTGCAGATAAAACTAATGTAGGTGACTGGGTTTGTCCTCCATTTCACTATTTTCCTTTTAGACCTAACTTAATTGGGGATGTAATAAATATTAACTTTGAGCTTAATAGCGAAGATATTTTAATATTAGGTGGTGGTGGTATTGGTTCAAAATTCTTTTCTCCTTACCTTGATAGGATAAAAAAAAAAGATCTTTCGCAGACTATATTATGGGGAGCAGGTGTAGACTCGTATGTAGATAGAACTAAAGTTTTAATTAATGGCGAATATGATTTATATGGAAATTATTTTGATTTTATTGGTGATGTTGGAACTAGAGTATACTCAGAACCACAAAAGTTTAGATATGTTCCGTGTGCTTCATGTATGAATAATTTATTTTTTAAGTATAGAGAAAAAAAAAAACAAGCATTTTTTAGGATTTTATAATCACAAAAGAGTTCCTTTATTAACAAAAGATAATGAAGATAAAATTCCAGTGGAGGATAATAATGGGAACAATTTTGAAGAAAAGTTAGAATTCTTATCTAGTTGTGAGTATATAGTTACTAATACATATCATGGCGCTTATTGGGCAACTTTATTACAAAAAAAAGTTATAGTGATTCCATATAAATCAGGCCTAATGTCTTTGAAACATAAACCTGTTTATTGCTGGGATCGTACAATTTCAGATGAAATTTTACATTCTGCAAAAGTATATGAAGGTGTGTTAGAGGAACACAGAAAACTTAATTTAGATTTTTATAAATATTTAACTGATAAATACCCCCTTGTCTAAAATATTTAAAAAATAGATGGAAAGATCAGTACCCAATTTATTAATGGTAAAGAAGCAGGTGTTTTAAAATGAGAATAGCAACATGGAATATCAATTCTGTAAGACTTAGATTGCCTCAAGTCTTTCGTTTCATTCAAGAACAGAAAATAGATATATTGTGTTTGCAAGAAACTAAAACTGAAGATCAATACTTTCCATCAGAGGAATTTTCAAAACAGGGATATGCTCATCAATATTTTAGAGGTGAGAAATCATATAATGGGGTTGCAATTATATCTAAGTTAAAATTTCAGGAAAATGGTTATATAAACTGGTGTAATAAAGATGACTGTAGACACATTTCAGTAAGATTTGGAGAAGAGGTAGAGCTGCATAATTTCTATGTTCCTGCTGGAGGTGACGAACCTGATATTGTAATTAATCCGAAGTTTTTGCATAAAATTGACTTTTTAAATGAAATGAAATCCTATTTTGCCGAGGAAAAAAAAACAAAAAAAATTTTAGTTGGTGACTTAAATATAGCCCCATTGGAGAATGATGTTTGGTCTCATAAACAACTCCTTAATGTTGTTTCACATACACCAATAGAAACAGAAACTCTTTTAGATATAATTTCGAGTGGTGATTGGTTTGACGTAATGAGGTCAATCACACCTCATGAAGAAAAATTATACTCCTGGTGGTCCTACAGAAATAGAAACTGGGAGGTTTCAAATAGAGGTAGGAGGTTAGATCATGTTTGGGTTTCAAAAAAACTATTTCCACAAGTTAAGTCAGGTGTTATTTACAGGGAAACTAGATCATGGGAAAGGCCATCTGATCATGTACCCGTTATAATAGATATTGATATTTAATTAAAAGCAGTCAAAAAAAAGAGACAGAAATTTGAAAATACCTTTTTTTAAAATGCATGGTTTAGGTAATGATTTCATTATTTTTGACAATGAAAAAAACCCTAATATTCATGATACAAATTTTTTAAGAAAAATATCTGACAGGAGATTTGGAATTGGCTGTGATCAAGTAATGATTATAGAAGATACGTCAATTCTAGAAAACTTTAAGATAAAGATGTATAATGCTGATGGGTCAGAGACTGGTGCGTGTGGAAATGGATCTAGGTGTGTGGCCGATTTCCTGATGAGTAAATATAACCTTAGATCATTAGTATTAGAGACTATATCAGGTAATTTAAAATGTTTTAAGAGTAACAATTTAGTAACTGTAAACATGGGTAGGCCTAAATTTAAATGGACTGATATACCCATATCTAAAGATATGGACCCACAGAAAGTAAAATTAGATAGTTTTAATGCCTTCTGTTTATCGATGGGAAACCCTCATGCTGTAATTTTCTTAGAAAACTCAGAGGAGCTAGAGAGTTTAGATTTAAATACTGTGGGACCAAAATTAGAAAAACATTCCCTATTTCCTGAGTTTGCAAATATAGAATTTGCATGTGTTTTAAATGATGGTTCAATTAGAATGAGAGTTTGGGAAAGGGGCGTGGGAATAACATTTGCTTGCGGTTCTGGTGCTTGTGCTACATTAGTCGCCGCTTCGGTTTTAAATAAAAGTCCTAAACAGAATAAAATTATTTTAGATGGTGGCGATCTATTAGTTAATTGGCTAGAAGACGGTTCTGTAACACTTGCGGGTGATGTGGAAAAAGTTTTTGAAGGCGCTATAGGTTAATAGTAAATGAAATCACCCATAAAAAAGAATTCCATACCTGAGATAAATACTTTCGGATGTAGATTAAATATTTGGGAGAGCCAAGTAATTTCTGACCATGTTAGTAAAAACGGCCACAGTGATTTAATTATTTTTAATACATGTGCTGTAACAAGTGAGGCAGAACGCCAGGCTAGGCAAGCAATAAGATCACAAAAAAAGAAGAGACCTGATGCTAAAATTTTAGTGACTGGGTGTGCTGCTCAAATAGACCCTAATAAATGGAATTCTATGCCTGAGGTAAATTTTGTTGTTGGAAATAGAGAAAAGTTAGAAGCAACATTTTGGAAGAACTTCAATCCCTACGATGATACCACAGATAAAAATAATGTTTTTGTTGACAACATCATGGAAACTAAAAACACAAATAATCATATTGTAGATACTTTTGATAGACATACTCGAGGTTTTGTCCAAGTCCAAAATGGATGTGATCATAGGTGTACTTTTTGTATAATTCCTTTTGGGAGAGGACCTAGCAGGTCTGTTTCAACTCAAGAGGTGATAAACTCTATTAACTCCCTTTTAAAAAATGATGTTAAAGAAATTGTTTTAACGGGAGTAGATTTGACTTCGTGGGGTAATGATGTGTTTGGAAAACCAAGTTTAGGTTTGTTAGTTAAGAAGATTTTAAAAAACATACCAGATTTACCAAGGTTAAGATTATCTTCAATAGACCCTGCCGAAGTTGATTACGAATTAATGGATGCGCTCGAAAATGAAAAAAGATTGATGCCTCATATTCACTTATCTATTCAACATGGCGATGATCTTATATTAAAAAGAATGAAAAGAAGGCATCTCTACAGAGATGTAATAAATTTTGTTTCGGAGGTTAGACGACGACGAAGTGATGTAGTGTTTGGAGGTGATTTTATAGCTGGTTTTCCAACAGAGGACGAAATGGCCCACAAACAAAGTTTAAAATTAATTAAAGAAGCTAGAATTTCTTACGTACATGTTTTCCCTTACTCAGATAGAGGAAATACTGCCGCATCAAAAATGCCAAAGGTATTAAAAAAAGATATAAAATCGAGAGCAAAGGAATTGAGAGATCTTGCAAATAAACAGCATATTAACTTTTTAGAATCTCAAGTTGGTACTATACAAAATGTTTTAGTAGAAAAAAACTCTATCGGGCATGCAGAAAATTTTGCTAAAATAAAACTCAATGAATCTACTCAAACTAGCGAGATTGTCCCTACTCAAATTTTAGAAATTAATTCTGATTATCTTATTGGGATTCCTGAAAAGTGAAAAAATAAAAAACGAGAATTTGAATTTATGGCATTAAATTGGTTTAAAAAGTTAAAGTCTGGATTAAGTAAGTCAGCCTCAAAAGTTGAAGGGGCAATAGCTTCA
>NZIT01000007.1 GCA_002691725.1 SAR116 cluster bacterium
ACACGCATCATCGCCTTGAAAAGCACCGTTCATTTTCGGGCAGATTTTGAACCATTGGCAAGCCAGATTATCCATGTCGCCGCGCCAGGTCTCTTTGAATGTCGGTTAGAGCGCCTGCCATATCAGCATCTGCGTGATGGTGTTCGGTGGGGACAATAGCAATTATTGATAGCTTCACTTACTGGCGGTCAGCTTATTCCACCCCACTAAGTTCACTCCACATAACCTCAATCCAGCTTTTGATCAGCAAGGCTTCTTCCCAGCGGTTAGACATTTCAACCCCATTGCTATCTGTCATCGCATATTCAGGCGGGCCTAATTCACAAAGAAACAGACAATCCCCGTCGCTATTGCGTTGAAGCCAGCTTTGCAGGCCTTCACGCCACCAGCCTTTGAACAATTCCACCCATTTCTGATGTTGGGGAAAATCAAGCTGAAGCTGAATCTGCTGACGGCTAGCCACCCGTCCCTGAAAGCTGTCTGAACGCTCCAGGATACGACTAATCATATTCATCTCATCACGGCTCATCGGCAATTTGAACTCCCGATCAACAACAAAATGCGATAAGTCTGCACATAGCCGCATTTCAGGAATGGCATCAATCAAACATAAGGTAGAAAACAAATCATTGGTGATACAGTTGCGGTGAGTTTCAAACTGCACCGGCATACCGATGCGGTCTGCCATCTCTATCCATGTTCGAATAACAGGGATCATCCCATCAACAGATAGCGGCGTGACTTGGCCAATAACATCAACAAAAGGCGCGCCAAAATCCTTCGCCATAATCAGCGTATCTTCGAGTGAGGCGATGGTTTTAGGAAAGGCCACAATCAGTGGCGTCAATCCATATTTATCCATGATTGGGGCGACTTCACGGGCTTGCGCGACATCACCTGCCCCCAGATCAATAGCCATACCATCATATCCGGCTTCAGCTACTTTAGAACAAACCTCATCATAGCTGAGAATGGTGCCAGTCTGATCATGTGGCTGCATCGCCCAAAGTGAGGTATAGGTTTTGAGTGATACAGCCATATTAGTCTCTTAGTCTGAAGTGAATTATGCTTTGCTCAGGCTTCTAATGTGATTGAGCCGCCATTTTTTTTCGGCACGACCCAGACTTCATTAGTAGGATATTGGCTTTCATCTTTCGCCCAAAGCTTTTTGAGAACAGCAATCTGAAACTCAATCCAGCCCATCCGATGAACAGGGCCAATATTTGTTTCCAGTTTGTTATTCAATTCTTTGAGCTTCCAGAAAGGCACCGATGGAAAACTATGATGCGCGGTATGATAAGGCATCTGCCAGCAGAGCCACCGCATTATCATATTCGTCCGTGTTGAGCGCGTATTATTCATGATGTCATTTTCATGCGAAAGCCCCAAATGCTCAATCGTGTTTTGGAGCTGATGCACAGGCTTGGTCACTATCAGCGGAATAATCCAGAATGTTAGCGCTTCCCACCGCGCAAACCACAGCGAAACCGCCGCAATGATGACATAGCCAACAATATGAAGTCGCGATTCCAAAATAACTTTAGGCTTTTCGTTATCGTGAATATAAGGTTCAATGATGATGCCGCTGGCACGCCGGACAATCCCCCAAATCCGATTACGCCAATAGGTGACGCCAACCATCCACAAAAGATAGGTTTTGAGGGTATAGGGTTGCCGGACAAGTTCACCATCACCGCTCCAGTCTTGGGTATAGCGATGATGCGAGTAATGCATGATCAGATCAAAATCTCTTGGAAACAACATAAAGAATCCAATCAGACGACCAAACCCTTCATTGAGCCGCTTTGTCTTAAAAACCGTCCAATGAGACAATTCATGCTGGGCGGCGTAAAGAAAATTGAGAGATACACCTAGCGCCAATCCTGTCAGCAGCACCCACCATGTTCCCATGACCATGTAATGCGCAAAACACAATGCCGCAATTAGCCCCAGATGACTAAGCATTTGTAGCCATCCCATTAGATCAGATCTTTCATTTAACCAGCGCAATTCCTTCGGTGTCAGAACTTTGCTTCTCGAAAATACCTCTTCCATCGTAGGTCCTCATATCCTTATCAATACTATTTTTTGAAATTAAACTTAGGATTTTATGTAAACTGTATAAGATTACATATATTATTAAATAGTGAAGAAAAAAGGTGCGAAAGGCAAGATCATTATGTCAAAATCTATGCATTGTGTTATTTACAGGCAAAAGGGCGCAGCAAATACGGTGCTGGAATTGGTCGAACGCCCTATCCCGGCAATTAGCAAAGGCGAGGTGCGCGTCCGGCTGATGACATCAGGTGTTAATCCGTCAGATGTTAAAATGCGCGCTGGTGCGGGAAATAATACGGCAGAAATGCCTTTCCCGGAAGTCACCCCACATAGTGATGGTGCAGGTATTATTGATGCAGTTGCCAATGACGTTACATCACATAATATTGGTGATCGGGTATATGTGTTTAATGCCGGATGGCGCCGCGCCCATGGGACTGCGGCTGAATATGTCTGCCTGCCAGCGCATCAGGTCATTGCCTTGCCAACAGAAACAAGCTTCACCCACGGAGCGTGCCTTGGCATTCCTGCCATGACCGCCGCTCATGCCGTGCTTAGCCAGAGACAGACAGAAAACAGCACCGTTTTAGTAAGTGGCGGCGGCGGTGTTGTCGGCCGCTATGCTGTCCAGATGGCGAAAGCGGCAGGCGCTAAGACGGTTGTCGCAACAGCATCAAATGCGCTTAGCATGGAAACCGCAGCAAAGGCAGGGGCTGATCATGTGCTTAATTATCAGATGGATGATTTAGCGACTGCCATTATGGATTTAACTGGCGGTGTTGATCACGCGATTGAACCTGAATTTGGCGTAAATGCCGAAATGCTGGCGGCGGTGCTGAACGAAAGCGGCAGTATCGCAACCTATGGCTCGGCGCTGGTAATGCGGCCAGAGATACCGTTCTACCCGCTTATGTTCAAGAATATCACCTTAACCATGATGGTCGTTTATCTGCTTAATACTAGCGATAGAAACCGCGCAGCGGCGGCCATAGATAGCTGGCTTAAAAGCAACAGCATGTCTTCACTGATTGCCCAGCAATACCCACTGGCTGAAGCGGCAAAGGCCCATCAGATCGTCGAACAAGGCGGCAAGGCAGGGTCTGTTATTTTAACCATAGCAGACGAATAGACTGATAAAAATGCGATACATAATCACGAGCAATAGCATTAGCAATACCATGAGCAATAGAGGAACACTATCATGACAACACCAGCAGAGCATTCGCAAAAGCCACATGTTTTGATCACCGCAGGCGGATCAGGGATCGGGCTTGCCATGGCAAAAGCCTTTCTTGATAATGATGCAAAAGTGGCGGTTACGGACACTGATATGGATGCCCTGACGGCGGCACAATCCATCTATCCTGAGCTTCTTGTTTTTCAAGCTGATGTGACTGATGCGGCGGCGATGACGGCGGGATTTGATGACTTGATGGCCAGTTGGAGCAGGCTCGATGTTCTCATGGCAAATGCTGGCATTGCCGGCCCTACCGCCGCAATTGAGAATATCACCCTGGATGACTGGAAACGCTGTCTTGCGGTCAATCTGGACGGCAGTTTCGTTGCCGCAAATCTAGCCGTGCCTATCATGAAAGCTCAGCAAAGCGGGGTCATCACCCTCACATCTTCAACAGCAGGGGAATGGGGATATCCATTTCGGTCACCTTACGCAGCGGCAAAATGGGGCATCATTGGTCTGATGAAAACGCTAGCCATGGAACTTGGCGCGTTTGGGATCAGAGTCAATGCCATATGCCCTGGCTCGGTTGAGGGTGAGCGCATGGATGGCGTCATTAAAAGAGAAGCCGCCGCCCGCGGCATCAGCGTGGAAGAATTGCAACAAGGCTATGCTGATTGTGTTTCATTACGGCGTTTTGTAAGCGCCGAGGATGTCGCAGATATGGCGGTATTTCTGGCATCACCGCAGGCTAGATCAGTGTCTGGAATGGCTATGTCGGTTGACGGGCATACCGAGAAAGTCACGCTTTAATCTGGCATCACGCTTTATCAGCCTTTGCCGCGCCAAGGGATAAGAATACTAATCAGCTTTCGCATAAGCAAATCAAACATCAAGCCAAGCAACCCCATGATAAGGATAGTTACCCAGATCAGCTCATAATCAGAAACGGTTCTAGCGACGTTTTCAATAAAGCCGACGCCGGTTGTTCCAGCCAGCATTTCTGCCGCCACTAGCGTTCCCCAGCAGACACCAATAGCAATTCTGATGCCTGTCAAAATCTCTGGCAGTGCATTTGGCAAGATGACATGACGAAGAATCTGGCGGTTTGATGCGCCAAGTGAATGTGACGCTCTTATTTTTGATAATTGTGTTCCTGATGCCCCTGTCCGTGCTGAAATGACCATGATCGCGAAGGCAACCATAAACAGCAAAAAGATTTTTCCATCATCCTGAATCCCAAAAATAGTCAGGATAAGCGGCGCCCAGGCTAACGGCGGAACCGGCCTGTAAAGTTCAATCATGGGATCAAAGAAAGATTTGAAGAACCGCGACACGCCCATATAAATGCCTAATGGTACGCCAAGCATTATTCCAAAGAACATCGCCACAATAACGCGGAACAGCGAATCCCAGATATGACCATCCAGCATTGGGATACTGCCTAAATAGACCTCACCTTGGGCAAATGCCAGCAAGTTGTCTTTGAAGGTCGGCATAAACTGTCCATCACTATCATGCTGACCATATTCTCCGGGAAGCATATCAACCAGACCATCTGGAATAAAGAACCCGACGATATCTGCGATAGGTAGCCACTTAACCCATAATAGTCGTGTGCCTTTAAAGCCGCCACCATCTTCCAGATTAGGATTAGCCAATAACGAGAACTTAGACACCACATCGCTTGGCTTGGGCAACCATCGGCTTGACCCTTGTTCAATACAGATCGTGCGGGTTTTCACAACTCCCTCACCCGGCATAAAGACAGCATCTATTATCCCCAAACTGCCTTTTGCCGTATCAACCTCATCAATCATGATCGCAACAGCAGTATTCACTTCATCAAGGGTATTCGCAGGAAAAATAGTACCATCATCAAGCCGCTTAAAGACGCGCTCAACCGATTTCAAATAATCTTTACGCGCCTTTATGATATCCTCATCAGCTGAGGTGTTTTCAAGATTGGCTTTTATAGATGCGATATCTTTGCGCGTTTTTTCAATGAGCCGGCTTGCTTCTGCTGGCATATTTCTTAACGTCAAAAACTCTTTTGAAATACCCGTTAACTCCTGCGCAATCCCATCAAATAAGACACCACGCGGCGTCATCGGCAGTAATGGAATCTCCTCATGAGTGACCCCCCAAGGCGCTTGTGCCAAGGCGACATCGCTGGGCGTCAATCCTGCATGACCGGATTGGATACGGGTTGTTAAGGCATCAATATCACCCACGATCTGCGATAAATTAGCGCGGGTTGCCGCATCAATACTATTTGGATTGGAATAAATGCTGATCAGCGATCTGGTCTGAGCAATAATTCCGCGTAACTGGCTTTCTTCTTGTGCAGAAAATACGCCTGCAGGAAACTCGGCCGAGATGGTATCAAGCTGCTCCACATTGCGAACCACCAAATCCGTTGACTTGAAATAGCGTGAGCCAATAGGAAGCTGAGCAACAATCGGCGATAGCGATTCATGAACTTTGGCGACTTGGCACAGCTCATTCGCGGCCTTTGGAAAATACGCGCGCGCCATCCCCCATGAATAATAAAACCATAGAAGCAGGATGGTCGCAACACCACATACCGCCCAATACCAGCCTCCCATTGTCCGTTCTGGATCACCAAAGACCTGTTCCTTTTCGCGCCGCCGAGCAGTCTTAACGCCATGATAAATTGACCATAGCAAGGTAATCACCAGCCCCAAAATAATGACGCCAGCTATGCCTCCCCGGTTATAAGACATCCACTCAAACACCGCCCATGATCTCCTCTTCCATATCCCAAATCATGGTCAGAATTTCTTCTCTTACCTTGTTAAAGTCATTTTTCTGTTTGATATCACGGAGCGATTCTTTCAGCCCCTGCTCAGCAAAATCAAGCTGATATTCTTTATGGATGCGGCCCGGACGTGGCGCCATCACAAACAGCCTCTGCCCAAGCAACAAGGCTTCTTCAACCGAATGTGTAATGATAATAATCGTCTTGCCAGTCTCTTTCCATAATTCCAGAATAAGCGACTGCATTTTCTCACGTGTCAGAGCGTCAAGCGCGCCCAGCGGCTCATCCATCAGAATCAGATCAGGGTCATTAACAAGGCATCTGGCAAGAGCAACCCTCTGCTGCATACCGCCCGACAGCTGATAGGTTGGGGTATCACCAAATCCGGCAAGTCCAACAATATCAAGCCATTTATCAACTAATTGTTTTCTTTCTGCGGCCGGCATATTTTTCATGCGCAAGCCAAAATCAACATTCTTGTTAACCGTTAACCATTCAAACAACGCTCCTTGCTGAAACACCATACCACGCTCAACACCAGGGCCTTCTATCCTATTGCCGCCAAGCATTAAATCGCCTGATGTCGGGTTTAGAAACCCTGCCACCATATTCAACAGCGTGGTCTTACCACATCCAGATGGCCCAAGAACCGACAGTAACTCGCCTTGCTTGAGAGTAAAATTAATGTTTTTCAATGCCTCTACTTTGGCGCCATTACCGGGCGCCGTAAAGGTCATACATAGTTCATTGCATACCAGATCAGACATTGAAGGAAACAACCATATCTTTAACGAAAAGGCTTAAAAGCAGGGTCACCATAAAGCGACCCTGCCTGAACATGTAGTTAAGATTACTCTATGAATGAGCCATCAATTACGGCGTCAAGGCTACCGCTATAATTGCTGGTGTTTGTTTTCTCAAAAACAACACCCAAGCTAGCCGCTGCCTGACCGGCAATACCATCTTCACCAAAGTAATCCGCGAGCTGTTGCTCAGCAGTTGGGAAGATAAAACCAGCCATTTGACTCTTAGTGGTTTCAACATCCATACCAGCATCCGCCGCTACTTTAGCGATCTGAGCATCTGAGCCTGTCCATTCTGCATTGGCTTCATGGGTGACTTCGAGGAAAGCGCTAACCAGATCAGGATTTTCGGTTGCGAATTTTTCTGTCACAGAGACAACATCGAAAGACCCAATGCCAGCATCAGATTTTTCTTGAGTGCTCATGATTGGTGTGCCGACTTCGCCAGCGGCTTTTGCTGATGCACCACCAAAGATACAAGCCATATCAACAGAACCGTCAGCCAATGAAACCGCACCATCTGGCGGCGCTTGGTCAACAATTGACATTGTGGAAATATCAACATTCAATGCCGCCATTTGCTTGCGGAATGAGAAATCTGCCATGGTATTCAATGGCACCGCAACCGTCTTGCCTTCAAGCTCAGATGCGTTAGCAGATGTGATCCCAAGACCATTTTTTACAAAACAGTCATTCGCCTCATAAATGACAGCAATTGACACCATTTTGAGCGGTGCACCTTGCTGAATTGCCGTCACAAATGGCGCAAGGCCTTGTGAATAGGCAATATCAATATCACCCGCTAGCATCGCTTCTGTCATCGCAACTCCAGTTGAAAAGTCTGTCCAGTTAACAGGAACGCCCAATGCATCGTCATAAACATTGTCAACTTTTGCAATTTGATTTGGGGTTGCCCATTCTAAAAAGAACGCGACATTAACGCTATCCGCGGCTTGCGCCACTGAAACAGCTCCGATACTTGTTGCGCCAACAACAGCACCTGCTAGAAACTTACTGTATCTGTTCATTTTCTTCTCCTCACATAAGTTATTTCAATAGAGAACATGAAATGTAAACTTCGCACAAGCAAAACTTTATTTTCCATCACCGTAACAAAATTTAACTCAAGAAAACGATGACTTGTCTGTTTTTTCATGAAA
>NZIT01000008.1 GCA_002691725.1 SAR116 cluster bacterium
CAAAAATGACCCCAGGCGGTAACAGAAAGGTGGTCAAATCACCAGCACCACTCAGATCTGGCAAAACAGTACCTGCGGGAACAGTAAACGGATCGAACCCCAGCACCTCTAGTCCCGTACCCCTCAACGTGCCCTGAACGACGGGAGACACCATCCACCCTGCAAGGCGTAACGCCGCAAAGTCAACTAGTCGCAATGGACCGTCACCGCGCGTGATCCGTTGTAAGCGGGACTGGCCTAGAACGCTGGCGGCGCGATCATAGCTGACCCGCGCCTCTGAGTTGATGGCTTGCACCCCGGTCCAAAGCCCAGTTGCGAGAGATAAACCGATAATTACCACTACCAATTGCAGCTGGTGGCGCGCCCAATGTGACCACAGGGCTTTTGCGCCTGCCTTAATCACGCGATTATCCCCGCGTGCAAATGAACTTGCCGATCCAAACACCCAGCAAGCCGCTTGGAGTGGGTCACCATCAAAAGTCCTGCGCCGGTCTCGGAAACTAGCTCCAATAGTAACTTCATCACAGCGTCTCCCGTTGCTTCATCAAGATTACCCGTCGGCTCATCGGCTAGCACCAGCGCGGGCCGCGCTGCCAAAGTCCGCCCTATGGCCACCCGTTGCTGCTGGCCACCGGACAGTTGCTCAGGAAACCGACTTAGAAATGCACTAAGCCCCAAACGCTTGGCAAGGTGCGCGGTCCAAGCAGCATCTTCTGAGCCAGACAATCGCGCGTGGAACGCCAGATTATCGGCTACATTCAACGAAGGGATCAGATTGAACTGCTGAAACACTAAGCCGACCATCCCCCGCCGTAACGCAGCGCGCCCCGGATCACCAAGTGTCGCAATATCGCTGTCGGCGATCCAGATTTGCCCCTTATCCGGCAAATCTAATCCACCGACCAAATACAGCAGCGTAGATTTACCAGAGCCACTTTCACCTGTAAGCGCAAGGCTTTGGCCCGCCTGCAAAGAAAGCGACACTCCCCGTAAAACCTGCAGGGAGCCTTCACCAGTCTCAAAACCCTTGTAGACGCCCTTTGCATGCAGAATATCCATGATAAGGGAACTAGATCTGCGCTCGCGTCGTTCAACACTTAATATCGGACCTCGTATCGTTTATAATGGCATATAAAAAGAGCGGTACAAAGTCGTAGTCGTGGCAAGAATGCGAAAACGCGGAACGCATAAATGCTTAGGTTGGCAAAGCTAGGTTTTAGAAAGCCAGACAATTAAACTCTGGATATTCAGGTAATTTCACACCAAATGAAGCGCATTCGCGCGTGCCACGCGCGTAAGGCGCCCCGAAACAGCAAAGACCAAAACTCCAAAATCCCCAAAACAAATTTAAAATTGAGGGAATATTTGAGAGAATATATATCATCCAATTCAATTAAAATATTGATTTTAAATAATTAAATTAAGTGATACGGCGGTGCTTCCAGACAAACAAGCTAAAGCATCGGGTCTTTAATCGAGGTGCCGCTTCCAATGACTAGCTTGCATCCCCCTGCCCTGCGCTTCTTGATCTGGCGTGCAAATTGGGAGCCAAACCTGTGCCACCAGTACCGAACAGATTCATAGCTCACATCGACACTGCGTTCATGCAGGAGGTCTTCTACATTCCGCAGTGAAAGCGGAAATCGCACATAAAGCATCACCGCGAGTTGAATAATCTCACAACTGGTTTTGAAATAACGAAAGGATATTTTATTTGGCATGGATAGAAAGCTAAATGCACAGTCTATTCTGAGAAAGTAGGTCTATTCTGACAGTGCCCTGCCAGCTCGTCTACCGGGCCTGCCTCACTGCCCTGGAAGCTACCGAGCTGAGACTGAAGTGGATGCGCTGGTCAGGTCCGGATCTTTGTCGGCCAGCACTGCTTTGAAATGATGGCAGGCCACCGCGCGAAGTTCGGATACCGTCTGTGTTTCGGGCTGGGTTGTGGCGCAGATGTCCGTCGCACATGGGCAGCGCGGATGATAGTAGCACCCCGGTGGCGGGGAGAGGGGAGAGGGCACTTCACCCTCGATGGTGTCAAAATGAACAAGCTCATCCGCATCAAGCACCAGTTTTGGCACGCTCCCAAACAATGCTGCTGTATAGGGGTGTGCAGAAGCCGCAAAGACCTGATCAACGGGGCCAAGCTCGACAATACGGCCCAGATACATCACCGCCACGCGATCGCTAACATGCCGTATCAAACTCAGGTCATGGCTGATAAAGACGCAGGTCAGGTCAAGATCACATGTGAGTTCTAGAAACAGGTTGATGATTTGCGCCTGAATGGACACATCCAGAGAGGCAACTGGCTCATCACAAATCAATACATCCGGCTGCATCGCAAGCGCGCGTGCAATCGCGACACGCTGGCGTTGGCCACCTGAAAACTGATGCGGGTAACGATCGACCCAAACAGGGTCAAGACCCACACGTTCAAACCAATTTGCAACGTATCCCTGCGCATCGGATTTGGTGGTCAAACCATGGGCAATTGGACCCTCCGATACCGTATCACCAACTTTCATACGTGGATCGAGGCTGGCAAAAGGGTCTTGAAACACGGTTTGTACGCGGGTCGTGACCTTGCGGCCGTCCACCATGACCGGAGTGCCGTCCAGCAATATCGAACCAGAAGTCGGCGGCAATATGCCCGCGATCAGGCGGCCCAAGGTTGACTTGCCACAGCCGCTTTCCCCGACCAGTCCAAGAGTTTCACCTCTGCGCACCGTCAGGCTGACCTCTGACACCGCCCGAACAGCACGGGTCTCGACATTGCCCCCCAGTTTGGCGGCAATCTTTTCCCCGGTGCTCAGGTTCGGGCCAAAAAGGCGGCTGACATTGTCGATGTTGAGAAAGACGCTCATACAGTGGCCTCTTTGAATGCCGATACGGGGTGAAAGCATCGCCAGCCTCTGTTGTCTTCCATTGTCATTTCAGGGGCCGTGCCGCAGGCTTTTGTTGCCCGGTCACATCTTGGGGCAAAGGGACATCCCGGTGGCAATGACAAGAGCGAGGGCGTTGTACCGGGGATTTGGCTTAGCGGCATTCCCGGTTGGGACATTGCAGGTAACGACGAAATCAGCCCAGCGGTATACGGATGACGCGGATCGCGCAGCAAGGTTGCCGTTGGCCCCTGCTCCACGACGCGGCCCGCGTACATCACCGCCAGTTTGCTGGCGAGGCTTGAGACCACAGCAAGATCATGACTGATCCAGACCATCGCCGTGCCCATCTCGGCTGCGAGGTCACGCATTTGAAACAGGATTTGCGCCTGAATGGAGACATCAAGCGCGGTTGTGGGCTCATCCGCAACGATCACAGCGGGACGGTGCAACAAGGCAATCGCAATCGCCACGCGTTGGCGCATGCCACCTGAAAATTCATGTGGATACCCGCGCAGACGTGCAGCGGCAGACGGGATACCGACCTGCGTCAAGAGTTCAGCCGCGCGTGCATCAGCCGCCCGCTTGCTGAGCCACTCGTGCGCATCAATGGCCATGCGCATTTGCTGCCCAATGGTCAGCATCGGGTTCAGCGTAGCAATCGGGTCTTGAAAGATCATCGAAATTTCATGGCCGCGCCGTGCGCGTAATTCGGGGTCAGACAGGGTTGTCAGTTCGGTACCGTTCAATTTGACGGAGCCTTTGACAATCCGCCCCGGCGCATCGACCAAGCCTAGCAGGGAAAACCCAGTCACGGTTTTTCCCGACCCGCTTTCACCGACGAGCCCCATGATCTCACCCTTGGCAAGGTCAAAGGACACGCCATCGACCGCCTTGACCACACCCGCCCGAGTAAAAAAATGCGTGGTCAGATCTGAGACGCTTAGAATGGGTTCCCTCATTTGCGTAACCTCGGATTAAACTGGTCGCGTACTTGGTCCCCAACAAGGTTGATCCCTACAATTAGTATGATCAGCGCAACGCCGGGATAAACAGATATCCAGTAGCGTCCGCTCATCATATAAGGAAACCCGTTGGAGATCAGCATGCCAAGCGAAGGTTCGGTCACAGGCAGGCCCAATCCCAGGAAGCTCAAGGTGGCTTCGAGTGAAATGGAATTGGCGATCTGCACCGTTGCCACGACAATCAGCGGCGGCATACAATTGGGCAGCAGATGGCGCATTACCACCAACCGCGTACTGAGCGGGGTGGCAAGCGCCGCCTCAACGTAATCCTTGCCACGTTCCGCTTTGGCCGCGCCATAGGCGGTGCGCGCAAAATAGGCGTATTGCGCCACGACCAGCGCGCCGATCAACTGCGCCTTGCCCTGCCCCAGCAGCGCTACGATCACTAAGGCTAACAGGATCGCCGGGAAGGAAAGCTGCAAATCCACAAGCCGCATGATCAACGCCTCGATACGGCCTCCAACATAGGCTGCCAAAATACCCAGCGTTGTGCCGATGGTCAGCGATACAAACCCCGCCGCCAAGCCGATCTGGATCGAAATGCGCAAGCCATAGAAGATTGCCGACAACAAATCTCGGCCCTGAGGATCAGTGCCGAGAATGTGCGTATACCCGCCCGACCCGACAAATCCTGGTGGTCTGCGGCTATCCATCAGGGAAAGGTTTGCAAGATCATAGGGATTTTGGGGTGAAACCACTGATGCAAAAACCGCCAGCAGGATCATCAGGGCAACAACGACCAAAGCCACAAGGGCAACTTTATTCTCGCGGAACTCTGCCCAGAAACGGCGCAACGGGGTGTTGGCGGTGCTCATGCTGTGGCCCCCTGACGCAGACGCGGATCAATCATGGCGA
Organism: SAR116 cluster bacterium; assembly: GCA_002691725.1. Classification (GTDB taxonomy): domain Bacteria; phylum Pseudomonadota; class Alphaproteobacteria; order Puniceispirillales; family UBA1172; genus UBA12202. Next base: position 4,766 of record NZIT01000008.1, read on the forward strand.
ACACCAGATCAATGACAAAATTGATGGTCACAAACAGGAAGGCGACCAGAATGAGATAGGCCACCATCACCGGCCGGTCGAGTACACCAATGCTGTCGATAATCAGCTTGCCAACACCGGGCCATGAGAAAATCGTTTCTGTCACAACGGCAAAGGCCAGCGTTGATCCCAGCTCAAGCCCAAAGACCGTGATAATCGGAATGGAGATGAGTTTCAGCAAATGACGGCGCAGGATTGTGCCTTCGGCCAGACCCGCCGCACGGGCGAATTTGATTGTATCAGTCAACATGATTTCGCGCGTGCCCGCGCGGGCCAGCCGGATCATCATCGCCAGTTTGAACAGGGCAAGGTTCACGGCGGGCAGCACGATATGGGACAGCCCGTTCAGCGTTGGGAACGACCATGCAACGCCCCAAATCTCAACCGTTTCACCGCGCCCGCCTGCTGGCAGCCAACCAAGGTTGACCGCGAAGAACAGGATGAGGATCAATCCGACCCAGAATGACGGCACAGAAAAGCCCAGAACAGAGATCGCCATGATCGTCTTAGAGACCCAACTGTCCGGGCGATAACCTGCATAAATCCCAAGGCTGACACCCAAGACGGCAGCTGAAATGACCGATATCAGCACCAATTCCAGCGTAGCTGGCAGACGCCCGCCGATCAGTTCCAGCACAGGGATATTATAGACAAACGAGCGCCCCAGATCACCCTGAAGCAGATTGCCCATAAAGATAAAGTACTGCTCGTAAAGCGGTCGGTCGAGGCCGAGCCGGCGGATCGCTTCCTCGCGGATATCCTGGGTAGCTTCTGGCGGGATGACAATGTCGATCGGGTTGCCAATCGCATAGACCCCGCAAAAGACAATCACCGACATCACGGCCATAACCGCGACAGCCTGCAAAAAGCGTTGAATGATGAAGCCGAGCATCAGCGCCCCCCAAGGCAAAGAAAAGGCCGGGCAGCGCCACTGCCACCCGACCTTTGTGTCATATCACGCCGTTCAGGATGCCGGTGAGATAAAGAACGCAAGCGTATCTTCGTCGAAACGCGGGGCGAACTGCAACATACCTGCTTTGGCACCCCAGACCGTCTGAAGCTGCACAAGGGAGATGTAGGCCTTGTCCGCCATCACCTTTTCCATTGCCTGCTCATAGGTGGCGCGCCGCTCATCCGCGTTCATCATCGTCGCACCCGTTTGCAGCAGCATATCCACATCGTCGTTCTTGTATTCGATACGGTTATAAGCGCCGAGTTTGACTTCCGGGTTATTGGAATGCGCAAGACCACCCAAGGTATAGGATGCCTCGCCGGTCAACGTGCCCCAACCGTTCATGAACATGGAGTATTCCAGCCGCGCTTGCGCCGGGAAATACACCGTTTTGGAGATCGCGTTAACGTTGGTTTTGATGCCCACCTGGGTCAGCATCTGGCCCAGACCCTGACAGATCGCGCCATCACCGGGAAGACGGTCAGCGGTGCAATAGAGGTCAACCTCAAACCCGTCGGGATAGCCGGCATCAGCAAGCAGCGCCTTGGCTTTTGCCGGATCGTGCGCAGGCATCGGGATAGCTTCGCTGGACCCAAAGAAACCCGGAGGCATCATTTGATTGGCTGGTTTGCCCAACCCCTCCAGCACGATATCAACCATTGTCTGACGGTCAATGGCGTGATCAATGGCCTGACGAACCTTCAGATCCCGAAACGGGTTTTCAGCGAGGTCAGAGCCGTCAATCGCGCGCACCAGCGGCGTATCCTCACGCTGATCCAGTTGCAGATTCATGATATAGACACTGTCGCCTTTGATCGCATCCACACTGGTATCACGTTCCAGCGCCAGATAATCCACGGAGGAGACATAGTTGATCACATCCACTTGACCGGCCTTGAGAGCCGCCAGACGAGAGCTGTCGTTTGGGATTTCCTTGCGGACCACTGTTTCCCATGCACCCTTGCCGCGCCAATAGTCGTCGTTGCGCTCCAGAACCAGATCGCCTTTCGGCTCCCAGCTTACATATTTGTAGGGGCCTGTGCCAATTGTGGCAGCACCGGAGTTGAAGCCCGCAGCGGCAGTTTCCGGCGTTGAGTAGTCCGCCGCAGCCTCGGACGAGACGATAAACAGGCGGATAAAGTCATTCGGCAAGGTCGCTGCCTGACCATTCGTGTGGATGTGCAGCGTATGCGGATCAATTATATCGACGCCCGCCACACGGCGCACATAGATTGCTGTTGTGGTTGGGCCCGTCACAACCGGGATGCGTTCGATCGAGAATTTGACGTCTTCTGCATCAAAATCGGAGCCATCGTGGAACTTTACTCCCTGGCGCAGCTTAAATTCCCAGGTGTCATCATCCACCGGTGCCCAGCTTTCGGCCAGACCGGGTTCAATCTGCAAATCGGTGCCGGACCAGACCAGCGTGTCGAAAATATGCTTGGCCGCTTCGGCATGTGGACCCAGCGCCGAGAAATGAGGATCCATGGATTCAGGCCCGCCGCGCACCCCCATTGTCAACTTCTGTGCCGATGCGGCACCCGCCGCAGTCAAACCCAACGTGACCGTAAGAGGAATTAGAAACTTCCGGTACTTCATGATTTTTCCTTTCCTATGATGAACAAATCAGCAATCGTCATCCGTGTATGCAATCTTTTATTGTGTCCCATTTGGAACTTGCACAATCACAATGTGACGATATACATTATCAGTCAAGTTCAATTTGGAACCCATTTGAGTTCATCCAAGGATCAATTAGATATGTCAGGGACGCAAACCGCCTTTGAACAAGAATTCAGCAACTCTCAGACAGACCGAAGCCCGGACATGCTGGAGACCAAATTGTGGGGCAACCCCTGTCCGTTTACGTTTCGGATCAACTATCTTGCACTGCTCTACAACACGCCGCTTTATTCTTGGGTCCAGGACACCTATGGCCTGAAGCGGCCTGAATACGTCGTGCTTTATTCTCTTGCCCTTGCAGACGGGG
>NZIT01000009.1 GCA_002691725.1 SAR116 cluster bacterium
ACAATAGCTCTCTGATCTCAAGCTCAACCAGCTCAAGCAGTTCCTCGTCATCAACCTGATCAACCTTGTTCATGAAGACAACAAGCGCCGGTACACCAACCTGACGCGCAAGCAGGATATGCTCACGGGTTTGGGGCATCGGGCCATCGGCAGCGTTCACAACCAGAATAGCACCATCCATCTGCGCCGCGCCAGTGATCATGTTCTTGACATAGTCAGCATGGCCAGGGCAATCAACATGCGCATAGTGACGGTTCTCAGTCGAATACTCAACATGCGCTGTTGAAATTGTGATCCCGCGCGCACGCTCCTCCGGAGCACCATCAATCTGATCATATGCCTGAAAATCAGCACGACCTGCTTCTGCCATAACCTTCGTAATCGCCGCTGTTAGCGTCGTCTTACCGTGGTCAACATGTCCTATCGTGCCTATGTTCACATGAGGCTTCGAACGATCAAACTTTTCCTTCGCCATCTTTATCTCCTTCGCGAGTGTTCTGGTTAAGCCATTTTACTACGAACTTCATCCGCAACTGCTTGCGGCACTTGTTCGTAATGGTCAAACTGCATGCTGTACTGCGCTCTGCCTTGAGACATAGAACGCAATGTGTTTACATATCCAAACATATTAGCCAGTGGCACCATGGCAGAAATGACCCGAGCATTTGCCCGCTGATCCATGCCGCCAACATTACCCCGGCGACTGTTCAAATCACCAATAATGTCGCCCATATATTCTTCTGGCGTAATAATTTCAACTTTCATCACCGGCTCAAGCAGACGCGGCGCGGCCTTACCCATAGCTTCACGGAAGGCGGCACGCGCGGCAATTTCAAAAGCCAGCACAGATGAGTCAACATCATGGCTTGCGCCGTCGATTAATACAGCTTCAAAATCAATCACCGGGAAGCCAGCAATGACACCTGTATCTTTTGCTGAAATAAGTCCCTTTTCCACACCGGGGATATATTCTTTTGGCACTGAGCCCCCAACAATCTTGTTGGTGAAGTCATATCCACCCTCGGCAAGCGGCCGGAAAATCATCTTGATACGCGCAAACTGTCCCGAACCACCAGACTGTTTCTTATGCGTGTAATCCACCTCAATTTCCTTGGTGATGGTTTCACGATAAGCCACTTGCGGCGCCCCAATATTAGCCACAACCTTAAACTCACGCTTGAGGCGATCAACCAGAATATCCAAATGCAGTTCGCCCATACCCTTCATAATGGTCTGTCCAGATTCATTATCAGTCGAAACGCGGAATGACGGGTCTTCGGCAGCAAGACGCTGGAGTCCGGCAGACATTTTTTCCTGATCATTTTTAGAGGCAGGCTCAACCGCGATCTCAATAACAGGATCAGGGAATGACATGGTTTCGAGAACAACCGGATCACTATTATCACAAATAGTATCGCCAGTGGTTGTTTCCTTCATTCCAGCCAGCGCTACGATATCGCCAGCAAATGCCTCCTCGATCTCTTCGCGGTTATTGGAATGCATCATCATCATACGGCCAATACGCTCGCGCTTACCTTTGGTAGAGTTCAGCAAGCTTTCGCCTTTAGCCATCTTACCTGAATAGATACGCACAAATGTCAGCGACCCAACAAATGGGTCATTCATAATCTTAAAAGCAAGGCCGGAAAACGGCTCATCGTCATTGGCACGGCGTTCAATGTTACGGGTTTCGGTTTCATCACCTGGCTTAAAGCCTGTGTAAGCCGGAACATCTAATGGACCTGGGAGGAAATCAATAACAGCGTTCAACATTGGCTGAACACCTTTGTTCTTAAAGGCTGACCCGCAAAGCACAGGAACAAAATCCATGGCCAATGTACCCTTACGGATGAGTTCAATCAATTTAGCTTCATCAGGCTCATTGCCTTCAAGGAAAGCTTCCATAGCATCATCATCCTGCTCAACAGCAAGTTCGATCATGGCTTCGCGCATTTCCGCCGCTTTGTCTTTTAGCTCATCACGAATATCCTGAATAACCCAGCTTGCTCCAAGGTCTTCACTATTCCAGTACCACTCTTTCATGGTGATCAAATCAACCAGACCAGCAAATTCAGATTCCGCACCAATTGGTATTTGAACCGGCAATGGTGTTGCGCCTGTGCGGTCTTTGATCATGTGAACGCAGTTATAGAAATCAGCGCCTATCTTATCCATCTTGTTAACAAAGACGATACGCGGCACTTCATAACGGTCCGCCTGACGCCAGACTGTTTCTGTCTGTGGCTCAACCCCTGCATTAGCATCGAGAACACAAACCGCACCATCAAGAACAGCTAATGAGCGTTCAACTTCAATGGTGAAATCAACGTGGCCGGGGGTGTCAATGATATTGAAACGGAACTTCGCTTCTTCGGAATCAGCGCCATGCTGACCCGTTGGGTTAGTGCCGTCTTCGGTGCGGAACCACATGCAAGTCGTTGCCGCAGATGTAATCGTAATACCGCGCTCTTGCTCTTGCTCCATCCAGTCCATAGTAGCGTTGCCATCATGAACCTCACCAATTTTATGTGAACGGCCAGTGTAATAAAGAATACGTTCGGTAGTAGTAGTCTTGCCCGCATCGATATGAGCCATAATGCCGAAGTTACGATAGCGATTGAGAGGATATGCACGAGCCATCTGAATAGTTCCCTGTAAGTTACCAGCGATAATGTGAGAATGCGCGGTTTGCTTCTGCCATTTTGTGGGTATCTTCCCGCTTTTTAACAGCCGCCCCACGGTTATTCATTGCATCAAGCAATTCACCACTCAGCCGATCGGTCATAGTGTTTTCACCACGCTTGCGTGATGAGTCAATCAACCAGCGAATAGCAAGCGCTTGCGCACGAGTAGAACGCACCTCAACAGGCACCTGATAGGTGGCGCCACCAACGCGGCGTGACCGGACTTCCAGGTTTGGACGAACATTTTCAAGCGCATCATGAAACACTTTAACTGGCTCAAGGCCAGTGCGTTCTTGTATCTTGTCAAAGGCGCCATAAACGATGCGTTCGGCAACCGAGCGTTTACCATCATACATCAGGCAAGACATAAATTTAGATACCACGACGTCTCCGAATTTCGGATCAGGCATGGGTTGGCGTTTTTCGGCTCTATGGCGACGTGACATGATGTGAACCTATTTAGGACGTTTAGCGCCGTATTTTGAGCGACGCTGTTTACGTTTGGCGACACCTTGAGTATCCAAAGTACCGCGGATAATATGATAACGAACACCTGGTAAGTCTTTCACACGACCACCACGGATCATGACAACAGAGTGTTCTTGCAAGTTATGACCCTCACCTGGAATATAGCTTGTCACCTCAAAACCGTTACTAAGACGAACACGCGCCACTTTCCGAAGCGCGGAGTTAGGTTTCTTTGGTGTCGTTGTATAAACACGAGTACAAACGCCCCGCTTTTGAGGACATGCCTCCATAGCAGGGACTTTATTTCTTGCCAAAGGTCTTTGCCGACCATGGCGAATAAGCTGGTTAATCGTTGGCATACCAGATGCTTTCCATCATTGCGCGACAGACATCAATTTTGCCTGCCAGCTTGCACGTTAATAAAGTTACCGTAATTCATCCCATAAAAAGGATGGCCAGGCATGCTAGATGCACAACTGACATATTCACCCCAAGATTTCAGCCACTGTGTTTGTAAGATTACACGACCAGAGCCCTTAAGGTGGGCGGAATGTATGATTTTCCAGCAAATAGGTCAAGTAGGATATTCAATTTTTTAGGATTTTTTATCCTTTTTGATACCGGGAACAGGTATTCCTGTTCCCGTTCATGATTTAAGATAGCTATTTGAACGAATAAAGCCGATTATTCTGATGCTTGATTCATGGATTCTATCTGATTTGTCTCATCTGCTGCTGCCTGTGCTGCGTCTTCGATAGCCTGTTCTGCGGCACGCTGTTCCTGAAGCTTTTGGCGTTCCCGCTCAAGCTCTTTATCACGCGAATATGCCACTGAACGCATTTTAGCCATAACGCTTCCTGTCCCGGCAGGGATTAAGCGGCCAACAATAACATTCTCTTTCAGGCCATTAAGCATATCTTCTTTGCCAGAAACGGCGGCTTCAGTCAGAACCCGTGTTGTCTCTTGGAAAGAAGCGGCGGAGATAAATGATCTTGTCTGCAATGAGGCTTTGGTAATCCCTAATAGCACTGGTTGGCCTTTTGCTTCTTCCAGGCCTTCGGCACGCGCTACGGCATTAGCTTCTTCAAACTCATCACGATCAATCTGCTCACCAACCAGCAAGGTCGAGCCGCCAGCATTGGTGACTTCAACCTTTTGCAGCATTTGGCGAACAATCACCTCAATATGCTTATCGTTGATTTTAACTCCTTGCAGGCGATAAACGTCTTGAATCTCATTAACCAGATATTCAGCCAGCTTTTCAACACCAAGGATATTGAGGATATCATGCGGAACCGGGCTACCATCTAGCAGAAGATCGCCTTTACGCACCATATCACCCTCCTGGACAGCCAGAAGCTTGCCCTTTGGAATCATATATTCAGCTGTCTCCAGTTCTTCCTCGACTGGCACAACTCTTATCCGGCGTTTGGTCTTATAATCGGCACCAAACTCCACTCTGCCGTCGATCGAGCTAATAATAGCAAAGTCTTTCGGCAATCTGGCCTCAAACAGCTCAGCCACCCGTGGCAGGCCACCCGTGATGTCGCGCGTCTTTGATGATTCTCGCGGAATACGTGCCAGCACATCACCAGCCTTAACCTTAATGCCGCTTTCCACCGACAGGATTGAGCTAACCGATAAGAAATAGCGTGCTTCCTGGCCATTATTCAGAACAATGACATCACCATTATCATCACGCATGGTCAGACGCGGACGCAAATCCTTGCCTTTTGCCTGAGACTTCCAGTCAATGACCTCACGGTTAGAAATTCCGGTGGCTTCATCGGTGACTTCCCGCATAGATACGCCGTCAACAAGATCAACATAATCAACAACACCGCTAACCTCACTTATGATTGGTAAAGTATATGGGTCCCACTCAACCATTTTCATCCCGGCAGATACGGTTTCACCATCTTTGACCAATAGCTTAGCGCCATAAGTCAGACGGTAATTTGACCGCTCACGGCCCTGGCTATCCAATAGCAAGAGCTGGGTATGGCGGTTCATGACAATATGCTGGCCATCTTCGACTTCGACCAGGCTCGCCTCTTGTAATTTAACCGTGCCATCAATCACAGCTTCGATGCTGGATTGTTCTGCCCCACGTTGCGCCGCACCACCAATATGGAATGTCCGCATGGTGAGCTGTGTTCCCGGCTCACCAATGGACTGGGCGGCAATAACGCCAACCGCTTCACCAATATTAACAGGTGTTCCCCGCGCCAGATCACGGCCATAACACGCCCCACAAACGCCAGTTTTAGTCTGACAAGTCAAAACCGAACGGATCAAGACGCTATCAATACCTGCGGCTTCGATACGTTCAACATCTTCTTCATCAATGATTGAACCAGCTTCAACGATAACGCTATCATCGGTCAGATTAACGATATCTTCTACCGTTGTCCGGCCAAGAATACGTTCCCCTAGCGAGTCAACAATCTCACCATCATTGATAACCGGACGAATGGTCAGGCCTTCGGTTGAGCCGCAATCATGCTCAGTGATGATGCTATCCTGCGCCACATCGACCAGACGCCGTGTCAGGTAGCCTGAATTCGCTGTCTTGAGGGCAGTATCGGCAAGACCCTTACGCGCGCCATGCGTTGAGTTAAAGTATTCCAACACGTTCAAGCCTTCTTTGAACGAAGAAATGATCGGTGTTTCAATAATCTCACCCGATGGTTTCGCCATCAGACCACGCATCCCGGCAAGCTGTTTGATCTGCGCCGCTGAACCACGAGCGCCTGAATGTGCCATCATCCATACAGAATTAACGCGCTCACCAGCGACCTCTTTTGAGATTGATTTCATCATCTCATCAGCGACCTGATCGGTGCAACGTGACCACACATCAACGACTTTGTTGTATTTTTCACCTTGGGTGATGAGACCATCCTGATATTGCTGTTCAAACTCTTTAACAGCCAATTCAGACTCATTAACCAGTCTGGTTTTAGCGTCAGGAGTATTGAGATCATCAATACCGAATGAAATGCCCGCTTCACAGGCTTTACGGAAGCCCATTGACATCAGCTGATCACAGAAAATCACGGTGTCTTTCTGGCCGCAATAGCGATAGACATGGTCAATGACATTTGAAATTTCTTTCTTGGTCATTAGCGTGTTAACAACACTAAATGGCACAGCAGAGTTTTCTGGCAAAATATTGGCAAGCTGGGCGCGACCAGCCGTGGTCTCAACAACACGCTGAACACGATCCTCACCTTCCCATGTATTTATGCGAACACGCACCTTTGCCTGCAAGCTAACATGACCCGCATCATAGGCCAGCAATGCTTCTGCTGGATTGGCAAAGATCATGCCCTCACCCAGCTCACCATCACGCATCAGCGTCATATAATACAGACCGAGAATAATATCCTGTGATGGCACAATAATAGGCTTACCATTAGCAGGGCTGAGGATGTTGTTAGTGGACATCATCAGCACCCGCGCTTCAAGCTGAGCTTCAAGGGATAGCGGCACATGAACAGCCATCTGGTCACCGTCAAAGTCAGCATTAAATGCTGTACATACCAACGGGTGCAGCTGAATGGCTTTGCCTTCAATCAATACTGGCTCAAATGCCTGAATACCCAAGCGGTGCAATGTTGGCGCGCGGTTAAGCATTACCGGATGCTCACGGATAACTTCTTCTAAAATATCCCAGACCTCTGGCCGTTCTTTTTCGACCATGCGCTTAGCCGCTTTAATCGTCGTCGCGTGACCATAAAGTTCCAGCTTGGAGTAGATAAACGGCTTAAATAGCTCAAGTGCCATCTGCTTTGGCAGACCGCATTGGTGCAATTTCAGCTCAGGGCCGACAACGATAACCGAACGACCTGAATAATCGACACGCTTACCAAGCAGGTTTTGACGGAAGCGCCCTTGCTTGCCTTTCAGCATGTCGGATAGTGATTTCAATGGCCGCTTATTAACGCCAGTGATTACCCGACCGCGGCGGCCATTATCAAACAGCGCATCAACCGATTCCTGCAACATTCTGCGTTCATTACGGATAATAATGTCGGGCGCCCGTAGCTCAATCAGGTGCTTCAAACGGTTGTTACGGTTAATCACGCGGCGATAAAGATCATTCAGATCAGATGTCGCAAAACGGCCGCCATCCAACGGCACCAAAGGCCGCAATTCTGGCGGAATAACCGGAATAACTTCAAGGATCATCCATTCCGGACGTGATCCTGATTCCATAAACGCATCAATCAGCTTGAGCCGCTTAACCAGCTTTTTGCGCTTGGCTTCGCTACCTGTATCGCGCAAATCTTGACGGACTTGTTCACGTTCGGCTTCAAGATCAATCGCTTCCAGAATAATTCTGATCGCCTCTGCCCCAATACCAGCCTCAAACGCATCTTCGCCAAACTCCTCAAGCGCATCATAATATTCGGTTTCGCTCAAAAGCTGGCCTTTTTGCAATGATGACAACCCAGGTTCAATCACTACAAAATTTTCAAAATAAAGCACCCGCTCAAGGTCTTTTAATGTCATATCAGTGAGCAAACCAATACGCGATGGTAGTGATTTCAAGAACCAGATGTGGGCGACAGGTGAAGCCAGTTCAATATGACCCATACGTTCACGGCGAACTTTCGATAAGGTGACTTCAACACCGCATTTCTCACAGACAACGCCGCGATACTTCATGCGCTTATATTTGCCGCACAGACATTCGTAATCTCTGACAGGGCCAAAAATACGCGAACAAAAGAGACCATCACGTTCAGGCTTAAATGTCCGATAGTTTATTGTTTCGGGCTTTTTGATCTCGCCAAATGACCACGACCTAATTTTATCAGGAGAGGCGATTGAAATCTTGATCTTGTCGAAACTTTGTGAGCTTGGCGATTGACCAAAGCTATGCATCAAATCATTCATAATGATCTCCCTTAACTAGAATTCTGAGGATTGCAAGCCGACATCAAGGCCGAGCGAATGCAATTCTTTCACTAAAACATTAAAGCTCTCTGGAATGCCGGCCTCGAAGTCATCATCACCACGGATAATACTCTCATAAACCTTTGTCCGGCCTGTCACATCATCTGACTTAACCGTGAGCATCTCTTGAAGCGTGTAAGCGGCACCATAAGCCTCAAGCGCCCAGACTTCCATCTCACCAAATCGCTGTCCACCGAACTGCGCTTTACCGCCAAGCGGCTGTTGAGTAACCAGTGAGTATGGGCCAATAGACCGCGCATGGATTTTCTCATCAACCAGATGGTGCAATTTCAGCATATAGATATAACCAACCGTAACAGGCCTGTCGAACTGCTCACCTGTCCGGCCATCGGTCAGCCATTCCTGCCCCGTCTCGCTCAATCCTGCATAGGTTAGCATATCCCGAACATTCTTTTCCTTGGCACCGTCAAACACTGGCGTTGCCATCGGAACACCTTTGGATAACAGCTTGCCTTGCTCAATCAACTGATCATCATCTAGCTTATCGACGGTTCCCTTGAACTGCTCATCGCTGTAAATATTCTTCAGCTCATCCTTGATCGAACCCGGATTATTATGCGTCCTGGCCTCATCAACAACTCTGGATATTTTCTTGCCCAAACCAGCAGATGCCCAGCCAAGGTGAGTTTCCAGAATCTGACCCACATTCATCCGTGATGGCACGCCCAACGGGTTCAGCACAATATCAACATGTGTGCCGTCCTCAAGGTATGGCATATCTTCAACAGGCAGAATGCGTGAGATGACGCCTTTGTTACCATGACGGCCAGCCATTTTATCACCCGGCTGAAGTTTCCGCTTAACCGCAACAAAGACCTTAACCATCTTCATGACGCCCGGCAGCAACTCATCACCGCGCTGGAGCTTATCGACCTTATCATTAAAGCGGGCTTCCAGCTTGCGAAGTGACATTTCCAGATCATCAATCTGTGCTTCAATGGCTTTTTGGGATGGATCATCGGCAACCGCAATGCTTGTCCACTTACTGCGCGGCAATTCGTGCAGCATGTCTTCCGTGATGACAGTCCCTTTTTTCAAATCAGTTGTGCCTGAGGCTACTTTCTGGCCAATCATTAATTCGGTCATCCGGTTATAAAAGCCGCGCTCCAGAATCTCACGTTCATCATCACGGTCCTTTGACAGACGTTCAATTTCAGACCGTTCAATCGCTCTTGATCGCTCATCTTTTTCAACGCCGCGACGAGAGAATACCCGCACCTCTACAACCGTCCCTGCCCCGCCTGGCGGCACGCGCAGGGATGTATCACGAACATCAGCCGCTTTTTCACCAAAAATGGCACGCAGTAGTTTTTCTTCCGGTGTCATTGGTGACTCACCTTTTGGCGTCACTTTACCAACCAGAATATCACCGGCCTGAACATCAGCACCGACATAAACCATGCCAGCTTCATCGAGATTTTTCAGAGCTTCTTCACCAACATTTGGAATATCACGGGTGATTTCTTCTGTTCCAAGTTTCGTGTCACGCGCCATAATTTCATATTCTTCGATATGAATAGAGGTAAAGACGTCATCGCGGACAATGCGTTCAGATATCAGAATAGAATCCTCAAAGTTATATCCATTCCACGGCATAAAGGCGACAAGGACATTGCGCCCTAGCGCCAGTTCACCATCTTCGGTAGAAGGCCCATCAGCCAGAATATCACCAGCATTGACGACATCACCCACACGCACCAATGGACGCTGAGTGATACAAGTGTTTTGGTTTGACCGCTGAAACTTCAAGAGAGAATAGATATCAACAGGTGAAACCTCGTCCTCGCTTCTTTCCGATGAGCGAACAACGATACGTGTCGCATCCACCTGATCAATAACACCCGACCGGCGGGCAATGATTGTCACGCCGGAATCTTTGGCGACAACCGACTCCATGCCAGTGCCGACTAGCGGGGCTTCAGCTTTAATCAGAGGCACGGCCTGACGCTGCATGTTTGAACCCATCAAGGCTCTGTTGGCATCATCATTCTCAAGGAACGGGATCAAAGATGCGGCAACCGAAACCAGCTGTTTTGGCGACACGTCCATCAATTCAATGTCAGATGGATTTGATAAGCCAATTTCCCCAGCCCGGCGTGTTGGGATTAGCTCACCAACAAACTTACCCTTTGCGTCAAGCTCAGCATTGGCCTGAGCGATCACAAACCGGCCTTCATCCATCGCTGAGATATAGACGACTTCATCCGTCACTTTGCCATTTTCAGCTTTACGATATGGAGTTTCAATGAACCCATAGCGATTAATCTTGGCAAATGTAGCAAGCGAATTGATCAGGCCAATATTTGGGCCTTCTGGCGTTTCAATCGGGCAAATCCGGCCATAATGGGTGGGATGCACATCACGCACTTCAAATCCGGCACGTTCACGCGTTAAGCCGCCCGGGCCAAGCGCGGATAGGCGGCGCTTATGCGTAATCTCAGATAATGGGTTGGTCTGATCCATAAATTGCGATAGCTGGGATGAGCCAAAAAACTCTTTCACCGCAGCGGCAGCAGGCTTTGAATTAATCAAATCCGTCGGCATCGCGCGATCAATCTCAACCGATGACATACGCTCCTTAATGGCTCTTTCCATCCGAACCAAGCCAATGCGGTACTGATTTTCCATCAATTCACCAACCGAACGGACACGGCGATTACCAAGATGATCAATATCATCAATCTCACCTTTTCCATCACGCAGATCAACCAGCAATTTCACAATAGCAAGGATGTCTTCACGGCGCAGAGTCCGAATATTATCATCAGCGTCAATATCGACACGGGCGTTTAGTTTAACGCGGCCAACTGACGATAAATCATAACGCTCACCATCGAAAAACAGGCCGTTAAATAATCCTTCAGCGGTTTCAAGTGTTGGCGGCTCACCCGGACGCATCACCCGATAAATATCAACCAGCGCATCTTCGCGCGAGTTATTGCGGTCGGCGGCCAAGGTGTTGCGAAGGAAGCTGCCAATATTAATATTATCAATGGCCAGAACACGGAATGTATCTGACTTCATTTCAAGCAGACTCGCCAGCATGTCCTCGGTAATAATGTCACCAGCCTCACATAGAACAAGGCCAGTATCCATATCAACAATATCATGGGCAATGAACTGATCCAGGATTTGCTCATCACTAACCAGGATTTCCTTAAGCCCGCTTTCTTCAAGCTTGCGCAAAGACCGCGGCGTCAGCTTATCGCCTTTAGAGGCAACAATCTCACCATTTTTGGCATTAACCAGATCATAGCCAAGACGCGCACCACGCATACGACTAGCATCAAAATCTGTCTGCCAGCCCTTTTTCATGCGGCGATAGGTAATCGAGTCATAGAAATAGTTAAGGATATTTTCGCGGGACAGGCCATTTACCTTATTCCGGTCTGGATCAATACCCTCAGACTTTACTTCTTTTATATAGGCTTCCGAGGCTTCATCCATTAATGCCATGAGGAATGTGGTGACAGGCAATTTGCGTTTGCGGTCAATCCGGACATTGATGATATCTTTGGCATCAAACTCAAAATCCAGCCATGACCCACGATAGGGAATGACCCGCGCCGAGAACAGCAATTTGCCAGACGCATGTGATTTGCCGCGATCATGGTCAAAAAATACACCTGGTGAGCGGTGCATCTGCGAGACAATAACGCGCTCTGTGCCATTAATGATGAAGGTTCCATTTTTGGTCATAAGCGGCATGTCACCCATGAACACTTCTTGTTCTTTGGTGTCACGCAGGGATTTTGTTCCTGTGATCTCGTCTTCTTCCCAGACAACCAGACGCAAAAGCACTTTCAGCGATGAGGCATAATTGAGCCCGCGCTGCTGGCATTCTTCGACATCATATTTTGGCTCTTCAAGCGTGTAAGATACATATTCAAGCACTGACTTTTCATTAAAGTCTTTGATCGGAAAGACAGATTTGAAAACTTCTTGCAGACCGATATCTTCACGCGCATGCGGCGGAACATCCCTCTGAAGAAACAAATCATAGCTACTGCGCTGCACATCGATTAGATTTGGCATCTCTGCCACTTCTGCGATTGAACCAAAATTGCGACGAATGCGGCGGCGGCTATTAAGTGCGTTGATGCTTGATCCCATAAATTTAACCTCTGTTTATCTGCATTTGTGGCTACCGAATAAGCGGTAAACACCACATCAAAACGTTTTAGTGCCTCAAACAGGCAATCCCCACACCGAAAATCGATGTGGGGGAGTAATATTATTTATATATATTCAAATTACTTGAGCTCAACAGTTGCTCCAGCTTCCTCAAGGGTAGCCTTAGCGGCTTCCGCGTCATCCTTGGATGCGCCTTCCTTAACTGGCTTTGGTGCACCTTCGACCAGATCCTTGGCTTCTTTGAGGCCAAGTCCAGTAAGGGTACGAACTGCTTTAATGACGTTAATCTTGTTATCGCCAATAGCGGCAAGAATTACGTCAAACTCGGTCTTTTCTTCGGCAGCTGCACCGCCGGCGTCACCGCCACCAGCAACAGCAGCAACAGCAACAGGTGCTGCCGCCGCAGAAACTCCCCACTGCTCTTCAAGAAGCTTTGCCAACTCGGCAGCTTCAAGAACGGTCAGTGCGGAAAGGTCTTCAGCAAGTTTTGAAATATCAGCCATCATTTTCTCCATTTAGGCTTGAACTAAGCGTTTAATATTAACTGGGCGAAACCCAACTACTGTAACTGATCTGCTCTCGCCTGAATAACACGCGCCAGCTTTGCGGCTGGGGCTTGTGATACTCTGGCCAGTTTTGCCGCTGGTGCCTGCAAGAGGCCAGCCAGTTTGGCACGAAGCTCATCAAGAGACGGCAACTTGGCCAACGTCTCAACGTCAGCCTTGGAAAGCACCTGCCCATCTACGGACCCGCAGACGATAGATACCTTGTCGTTACTCTTGGCAAACTCAACGAGGGTCTTTGCAGCAGCAACAGGATCATCTGACGTGCCAATGGCTGTCGGTCCTGCAAACTGATCACTCAGCTCCTCGAATTTCGTTCCTTTCAATGCAATCTTGGCAATGCGGTTTTTAGTAACCTTGTAACGGGCACCAGCATTCCGCATTTTTTCCCTGATTTCATTGCTTTCGGCAACAGTCAGCCCGACCTGATGAGCGATAACAACAGATGTCGAATCACTAAAGGTCGCGTGCAGCGTTTCCACCAGCCTGGTTTTCTCGGATCTATTCACCGATCGTCTCCGCTAGTTATGGATGAACACCAAATTATGGCATGCATCCGGTTGCACGTAGTGATTGCTCACCTGTAACGGTGTGACAACCACCAAGGCCTGCCCATAGTTCAAGCGAATATCGCTCTCCCCGTCTGAGTAGGATGTTTAAGCTACCTTGCGGCAGCACCCACCATCTTGGACAGGTGGAACCTTTCGGCTCCTTTCATCACCCTGATCACTAATCAATGCTCATTGTCAAAGCTCATTGATCGGGGTGGTGAAATATTAGCCAGCGCTGCTGGCTTCGGCAGGATCAATATCAACACCCGCACCCATAGTGCTGCTGATAGCAATCTTGCGAATGAATACGCCTTTCGCTCCAGTCGGACGCGCCTTATGTATCGCTGAAATGAATGCGCTGGCGTTTTCCTGAAGCTTTTCAAGATCAAAGCTTGCCTTGCCAATACCAGCATGGACAATACCCGCTTTTTCGGCACGATACTGAACCTCACCAGCCTTAGCGGCGGCAACAGCTTTTGCAACATCTGGCGTCACTGTGCCAAGCTTGGGGTTAGGCATCAGACCTTTCGGGCCAAGCACTTTACCCAAGCGGCCGACAACACCCATCATATCAGGGGTGGCGATGATGCGATCAAAATCCATATTGCCTGCCTGAATGCTTTCCGCCAAATCTTCAGCTCCGACGATATCAGCGCCAGCTTCGGTGGCTTCGGCGGCTTTATCATCACGGGCAAATACCGCAACACGCATGGACTTACCCGTACCATGCGGCAATGCCACAACACCCCGAACCATCTGGTCAGAGTGACGTGTATCAATGCCAAGGTTCATCGAAATCTCAACCGTTTCATCAAATTTAGCGGTCGCGTTCTTTTTGACCAGATCAACCGCCTCATTAATGGTAAAGGTGGCTTCTCTGTCAAAGGACTCATATGCAGTCTTTAGTTTTTTTCCAGCCATGTTTTACTCCACTACCTCAAAACCCATAGAACGGGCTGAACCGATGACCATTTGCACGGCACCGCCCTGATCAACAGCGTTTAAATCTTCCATTTTCTGATCAGCGATATCCCGCACCTGATCCATTGTCACCTTACCAACCGTGCCGCGTCCAGGAGTTTGGCTCCCTTTGGGTAGACCAGCGGCTTTCTTGAGAAAATAGCTAACCGGTGCTTTTTTCGTGGTAAAGGTAAATGACTTGTCAGAATAGACAGTAATGACGACCGGAATAGGCATACCCTTTTCCGCACTGTCTGTTGCCGCGTTAAACGCTTTACAAAACTCCATAATATTGACACCGCGCTGACCCAATGCCGGGCCTACTGGTGGCGAGGGATTAGCTCCACCTGCTGGAATTTGTAACTTGATATATCCATCAATCTTCTTTGCCATGACGGTTTCCTTGCTTTAACCTGTTCGTTATGTCGACTTTTCAACCTGAGAGAATTCAAGGTCAACGGGGGTTGAACGTCCAAAAATAGACACCGTAACCTTGAGACGGGATTTATCTGGATCGACTTCCTCGACCAGACCTTTGAAGGACGCGAAAGGCCCTTCGGCAACACGCACCCATTCACCAATCTCAAACGAGATGTCTGAATGTTTGCGTTCAATACCTTCTGTAACCTGCTTAATCAAACGCTCAGCTTCTGCGTTTGAAATAGGCGATGGCTTACCGCCAGCGCCAAGAAATCCAGTGACTCGATTTTGTGAATTAACAATATGCCAAGCCTGATCAGTGAGATCCATTTTGATCAAAATATACCCCGGGAAAAACTTACGCTCCGCATTAACTCGCGCACCACGACGGGTTTCCACAACCTCTTCGGTTGGAACCAACACTTCTTCTATGTCGTCGGACAAGCCATAACTTTCGCCTTGCTCACGTATCGCTTGTGCAACTCTCTTCTCCGAGCCGGAAAAGACATGAACAACATACCAGCGTTTCGCCATAATTATATAATCCCAAGAGCGACCAACTAAGCACCAGTCATCTTTATATTTACGCGCCAATCCCAAGCACAATTTGCACCAGATTGCTTAAAATCCAGTCCACGAGCATAAAAAACAAGGCGGCAATGAACACCATCACGAGCACCGTTATGGT
Source organism: SAR116 cluster bacterium (assembly GCA_002691725.1). Taxonomy (GTDB): domain Bacteria; phylum Pseudomonadota; class Alphaproteobacteria; order Puniceispirillales; family UBA1172; genus UBA12202. The sequence continues at coordinate 15,455 of NZIT01000009.1, forward strand.
TGCTGTGACTACATCGCGCCTGCTAGGCCAAGTGATTCGGCTGACTTCCTGCCTTACCTGACGTACAAATTGTGTAGGGGTTACTTTAGCCATAATTCCTCAATCGTGCAAGCGTTTCATGTTGGCAAAGGTGTTTTTTATACACATCTCAGCTTTCATGGCGTCTTCGCTTCTCCACACATAGTGATGAAAGGCGGTAATACCCCACCCGATAGGGTTTTGCAAATTATTTTTGCAATATTTATCATGGGTAATATCAGCACTCGGATTAAAACCCATCTCGCGGCGGCTGTGTTAAGATAACAGCAAAGATGACTGCCGCTAATATCGTCACAAAAACCATGGCTGTTAAGAATGTCTCACCGCCGCCATATCCATATAATATTCCCGCGACAGACGGCCCAATGGCCATGCCCAATGCGCGCGGCGTTGATATCCAGCCTTTAGCCCGGCCATATACCGCCGCCCGAAAATACATGTTTGTGATATATCCAAATGAAACCGTCAGAACGCCATGTCCCATGCCAAATAAAGCCATGCCAATAGCAATCATGATGAGCGATGGATATTGGATTAACAGCAATGAGCTTGGCACCATGATAAACGCAATAATAGCTGTGTATCGCGCATCAAATCGCGCCCCATAGCGCATCTCCAGGACCCTGCCAACGACTTGAAACGGGCCATAAATACTGGCCAGCAGCACCGCCATGCCAGCATGACCGAATAATTCCTGATACCATTGGATTAAAAGCAACGCCACCGCGCCAAAGGATAAATATTCAAACGCTGACGCCAAAGCCAGCGTAACTAAAGCTATTTTTTCTGTTCGGGTTAATTCAGACCAGCGAAAGGCCTCAAACGGCTTATCCGCTGAGACAGCATCCTCATTAACCGCCTGATTAGCCACCTGATCAGCCAATAAATCAGCATGAAGGCGCTGAATATTCCAGCCAATATATGCCGCCCACAAAGCCATGCCGAATAAAATAGCAGCAAGAACAATCATCGTTATGGCAAAGCCAAATTGATACATAAGAGGCGCGATCATTAGCCAAGCAATAGAACTCGCCACCCCACCATAAAATGTAATAATAGATATATTTCTCCGTGATGCGGTTTCATGCATTTGAACGGCGGCACTAAACGCCGCTTCGTAGTTGCACATGGCAAAGCCGCAGCCGAGGATAATCATCACCATAATAAAGCCGGGAAAGCTGGTCACTAATATCAGCATCAGCAAGCTACAAGCGCCAATAACCAATCCCAATGCCAATACCCGCAAAGCCCCATACCGATCAAACCAATATCCGACCAATGGCGCGAGCAATCCATTAATCAGCAATGAAATCGTAAGCCCGGTCAGAACATGGCTAGGGGCAATGCTCAACTGCTCTGCCAGGGGCATTTTAAGTTGTGCAAACGCATAAAACAGAAAGCCATAAGATATGATCTGGCTAATCCCTAGCGCATGGACAGGCACTGCTGGCGTTCTGGCATTATTGGCGGCGGCGGAGGTGTCTGATTTGATTGATTTGACTGGTGGAGGTGACATAGATTTTTCTGCACCCTTAATTGAAAGGGCATGATCAATGAAAATTGGCGAAAATTGGCTTGAAGCTACTCTAGCATAAAACAGGCATAAAGCATAAAACAGCTATGACGATTTTCACATCATTATTAGGTGGATGAGAGAAAAGGCAACTTCTGCCAACTCTATTGAAACAAATATATGGGCAGGGTATGATGATGTTGCAGGTGACTATAACCTCGAACCAAAGGAAGATAATAAAAAGAAAGGCAGGTGTAACGATGAGCTTGTCCAACGTACTTCTTGAGAATTTGCCACTCATCTCACTCGATCTGGAAACCACAGGGCTACAGACGAAATCAGATCGCATTGTCCAAATTGGCGCGATTGATCCATATAACAGCAGCAGTAATCTGGATATTTTGGTAAACCCTGATATTCCTATCCCGTCAAAAAGCACCAATATTCACGGCATAAGCGATGCTATGGTGGCGGATAAACCTACGCTATCGCAAGTCTTCCCACAGCTCCGTGAGCAGATTAATGACCGTGTTGTCATTGGCTATAATATCGGCTTTGATCTGGCCGTTCTGGCGGCGGAAACCGAACGCTATGGTATTGAGTGGGAAACACCGCCAGCCTTATGTGTTCGTCAAATGGCAACGATTGCGCTTGGCCGTGATGCGATCATGATGATGGGAACTTTAGAAACCCTGATCCAGCATTTTCAAATCCCGCTTGCTGATCGCCATACCGCAATAGGTGATGCCATCATGACGGGCAAGTTATTTCAGGCTCTGCTCAATGAATTGAAGGCCAGCGGCATTAACACTTATGCAGACTTGCAAAAAGCCATCGCCTTGCTCAATGATCAGCGCGCTGCCGGAACAGGCGCAGGCTGGGTAGATGTTGCCGCTATCCAACAACCCTATGCCAGTTTCCGCGCCTTATCACGCATTGACCCCTTCCCTTATAGTCATAAGATTGATGACCTGATGATCGCAGAACCGCTGATCATGCCTGCGGGTAGCGTTGTGCTAGATGCCGCCCATCGCATGAAAAAAGAAAAACGCGAATGTGTTTTTGTCGGCAATAGCCCTGATCATATTGTCGGCATTGTATCCGAACGTGATATTGTTCACTGCATGGCATTGCCTGTTGATGAAGTCACGCGCGCCCGTGATATTCAGCTTGAAACGATTATGTCCTCGCCTGTGCTGACGGTATCCGAAGATGACTATATGCATGTTGCCATGGCACGGATGCAAAAACATGATATCCGCCATCTTGGTGTGACAAATCCAGAAGGCACCTTAACAGGCTATGTATCAGGGCGTGAGCTGAACCGATTGCGGCTGACAGATGCGATGGTGATCGGCGATGATATTAATCAGGCCAATAATAGTGATGAGATGAGCAAGGCGCTCAAAGGCTTACCGTTATTGTCAAAATCTCTCATGGATGAAGGCATTAAGGCTTATGCCATTGCTGCGGTTATCAGTAGCCAATATCGCGCCGCGTTATCGCGCTCTGCTGATCTGGCGGAGCAGATTATGTGTGCGGATGGAAAGCCGCCACCAGCAGAATATGCGGTGCTGATTTTAGGCTCAGCTGGCCGTGAAGAAAGCTTGCTGGCGGCAGATCAGGATCATGCCATTATTTATGGCGACAAAAGCCGCCTTGATGACGCCGCAACCCAAGCATGGTTTGAACAACTAGGTCAGCATATTGCCGATATCATGGACGCCGCCGGCATCCCTTATTGCACGGGCGGTGTTATGGCGAATTCCGAACGCTGGTGCAAATCCCTGCGGACATGGGAGCAGACGGTTAAGGGCTGGATAGCGCGCGGTTCTGCCGAGGATGTTCTGCATGTTGATATCTTTTTCGACTACCACTGCGTTTATGGCAATGCTCAGCTGGCCAGCAAATTACAAAACCGCATCATCACGATCGTCAAAGGCCAACTAGACTTTCTCAAACTACTTGCAGGCAACATTCCATCAAGTAATGCTGGCATCACATTTTGGGGTGGCTTTGTTTCCGAAAACGGCCGCTTTAATGTGAAACGCAATTTGCTTTTGCCGATTGTCGAAAGCCTGCGGGTGTTATCAGTATCGCGGTCTATCAGCGCCAGAAACAGTGTTGAGAGAGCAGAGAAGCTCATGGCAACGGGGTCAATTCCACCAGAGATCAGGCTTCTGGCTGAGGATTTACAGGTCTGTATCAGGCTAGTCTTGCGTCAGCAAATCACTGATATCAGCCAAGGCTTGCCGCCAACAACACTCATTGATACAGGGCTTTTGTCAGCGCGCGAGAAGAAAACACTTAAATCGGTGCAAAATCGCGTCAAATATCTGGAACAAATGCTATTTGATTGTCTGTTCGCGTAATCGCCGCCGCCATTACACCGTTAAGCTCTGGAAGCGATGACTTAATCCCGTAGGGCATTAGGGCAAGCTTAATTTATTGGCGACATCATGACGGGTCAAACTATCCGCGATAAAGCCATTAGCCAGCAAATGCGCGATGATCTGATTTACCCCAGCCAAGACATCATCATGACCTTTTTTCATCCCAACCGCCTGTTTGATAAATGTGAATGGTGGATTGATCAGCGTCACATCATCCCGCACCGCCAATTCATTTAGCAATTTAGGTTTCAGACTAGCTAACACATCCCCCTCACCAGCCAGAAAGCGGTCATGCGATTCCTGTAATGTCGCAACGCGGATATAATTCGCATTGAGATAATGATCCTTGAGCCATAGATCATACGCGCTCCGATCATAGAGAATAATGTTAACGCCAGACTGATTAACATCTTCGTTGCTTTTAATATCCACGCCTTTCCGCGTCATGAAATTGGCATCAATATGAATATAAGGCTGGCTAAATGCGATCATCGCCGCCCGTTCAGGCTCAACAGCTATATTGGCTAAATCCCATGCATCATCAGCAATAGCGTCGGCTAACTCACCCGGCCCCTGAAATGGGATTAGCGCATAATCTACATTGAGAATAGCGGCAATTTGACGAGCTAAATCAGGCGATAATCCATAGGGCGCACCGTCATTATCAACGCCCGATACAAGCAGAAAATTAGACATGTTCAAACCAACGCGCAAAACACCCTTAGCGGCCAGAACATCCCGCATCTTCTGATATATAGTCGGGTCAATTTTCAGCTCAGAATTAGGCATTTTATGGCTCATTTATATAATTGATCTTCATCATGGCATGATTACGCCTTATAGAAAAGCCGCGCGTATAGAAAAGCGCCAAAGTAAAAAAGCTCCAGAGAAATCCTCTGAAGCTTTAAGTGATGCCATTCAAGAAATGGCAGGAGCGAAGGGACTCGAACCCCCAACCCCCGGTTTTGGAGACCGGTGCTCTACCAATTGATCTACACTCCTATTTATA
>NZIT01000010.1 GCA_002691725.1 SAR116 cluster bacterium
TCAATCCATGGTTTCACCCATACCAAATCACCAATACCTATCATCGGGGCTAAGATTAAAATCTTACGTTTTGCCATTGGTTTTGAGGGGTTTGTTTTAGGTGTAAAATATCTTAGCAATGATAACACTTTCTTATTCGGCTGTTTTCAAAACAGCAACATCAATATCTCAACATAACTGAAAATACCCTTTCATAAATCGATCTTCCTGTTAAGCTTAAATCTATGCATTGGTAAAATCAGATATATAAAAGGTAGGTGGATGATGCCCAAAGGCTATTTAGTTGCTAATATTAGAGTTACAGATCAAGACAAGTTCCAAGAGTTTTCTGGCATGGCAGGGCCTGCTATCAAAAAATATGGCGGCAAAGTGCTTGCTCGTGGCCCGGTGGCGGACAGGCTAGAGGGCGATATCACGGGTATCGTGATGATGATTGAGTTTGAAAGCATGGAGGTCGCTAACAGCTTTTATCATAGCGCGGAGTATCAAGCCGCAAAAGCGGTGCGTGAACAATGCTCAGATACGGATTTGATGCTTGCCGAGGGTGTGGCTGAATAGCTGATCAGGATAAAGGCGGGTGTATCAAGGCATGAGCCTATGCGTATCAAGGCGTGCGCCGCCTGGCATGATGGATAACGCCGAATATTTGGCCAGTTTCGTTAGGCTGTTGCGCTCATCTCTGTGCAATGCGACCGAATGTAGTTGTCGATTGCCCCGATTTGCTTGTCGTTGAGTTTGAGGCCAAGCCGAGTGCGCCGCCAGACAAAATCCTCAGCCGAGCTCACCCATTCATGCGCCATCACCCAATCCAGTTCAGGAGCATAGATACCGGCTCCAAAATCACTGCCGAGATCTTCAGCTGAGGTGATCTCGCTCAAGATATGGTGGGTATCCGTGCCATAAGCGCGAACAAGCCGCAGCGCCAACCCTTGCGGCAGATAGGGGTGATTAGCGTCAACGCTTGCGACCAGCGCGTCAAAACCGTCAACGGCAAAATCACCGCCAGGCAGAGGTGCGCTGGCTGTCCAGTCTTCGGGGAAGTTTTCATAAAACGGTGCCATGATCGCCATCGCCGCTTCCGCTAATTTGCGGTAGGTTGTGATCTTGCCGCCGTAAATATTGAGCAATGGCGGGCCGTCCTGATCAAGGCGCAGCGTATAATCACGGGTGGCGGCGCTTGCCTGGGCGGCACCATCATCATAGAGTGGGCGGACGCCTGAATATGTGGCAACGATATCATCCTCGGTCACTGGCACCTTGAAATAGTTTGAGGCAAAGCGGCAAAGATAGGCCTTTTCCTCATCAGAACATTCGGGCTTGATGCGCGGGTCGGGATGGTCAATATCGGTTGTTCCGATCAGCGTGAACTCACCCTCATAGGGGATCGCAAAAATGATGCGGCCATCAGTACCTTGAAAGAAATAGCATTTATCATGGCTGTATAACTGCCGCGTGATGATATGGCTGCCTCGAACCAGCCTCAGTTGATCCGCAGATTTTCTTTCCGTGCTTTGCCTGATGACATCTTCAACCCATGGGCCACCAGCATTGATCAGCGTTCTTGCCTGAAAGACTCTATTCATGCCAGTCGTGCTGTCTGTGGCCTTGATATGCCAGAGCCCGTCTCGGCGTTCCGCTTTGGTCACACGGGTATGCGGCATAATCTCAGCACCATGTTGCTTGGCATCACGGGCGTTGAGAACAACCAGCCGCGAATCTTCTACCCAGCAATCCGAATATTCAAAGGCATGGCGAAACTTATCTTTTAACGGCGTGCCGCTGTCATCTCGCGTAAGATTGATAACCTTCGTTCCGGGCAGAATTTCGCGCCCGCCAAGATGATCATAGAGAAAAAGCCCCAGCCTGATGAGCCATGACGGCCGCCTTCCTCTCATCCATGGCAGAACGACTGCCAGCAACCGCGACAGAGGAGTTTTTGTCTCGAAACGCATATCTTTTGCATAGGGCAGAACAAACCGCATGGGCCAGCTGATATGTGGCATACTTTTGAGCAGAATCTCTCTTTCGATCAGCGCTTCCCGAACAAGCCTGAACTCAAAATATTCAAGATAGCGAAGCCCGCCATGAAAGAGTTTTGTTGAAGACGACGACGTCGCTGAGGCCAGATCATTCATTTCCGCAAGGCCAACATAAAGCCCACGGCCAGCGGCATCTCGCGCCACCCCACAACCATTGATACCGCCACCGATGATGAAGACATCAAAGGGCTTGGAAAGTTGTTCAATGTTTTCTTTTGTTTTGCTCACAGCCTGGTTGCTTCCGTCAGAATCTGGGTGTTTTCTCGTGTTGCGGCCTTGATGAACTCTTGCGGGGGCGTGCTGTCAAGAACAACATAATCAAGCTCAGCAAGGGTGCAGATGCGCACCGGTGCGCTACGCTCAAACTTTGATGTATCGGTCACAAGAATACGGGTACGGGCATTTTTGAGTATCGTTCGGGCAACCGCAACCTCGCGGCTGTCAAAATCAAGGACAGAGCCGTCCGTATCGAGCGCCGACGCCCCGATCACGGCATAATCAACCTTGTAATTGGCAATAAACTCAACCGCCTCATCGCCGACAATCGCACCATCAGATTGCCGTACACCGCCACCAACAATCACCAGACCACGCATGTTCGAGTTTCTGAAAATCTGAATCACATTGATGTTATTGGATAGCACAAACAGCTCATTATGGTCGGTCAGCGCCTGTGCCACTTGTTCTGTTGTCGTGCCGATATTGAGAATAAGCGAACAATTATCAGGGATCAGCGATGCCGCGATCATGCCAATTTTGTTTTTTTCAACCCGCTTATTCAAGCGACGTTGCTCATAGCCGAGGCTCGATGTCGATATCATACGCCTTGCCCCACCATGGGTGCGGATGGCAAGGCCGCGATCACATAATTCGCCCAGATCACGGCGGACTGTTTGCGAGGTGACACTATATTGATCGGTTAGTGTCTCCACATCAACTGTGCCCGTCTGGCGGAGCTCTTCTAGAATTTGTTCTTGGCGCCAGTTAAGTGACATTGTTGCACTTTCATTCTTCGATCAGTCTGACCGCAGATTGGGTATGTAAACAAAAAATCACCTCTTTACAAAAAATGCAATTAAATAATTTCGGTTTTGTTGTTTATGAAAAAAAATGAAAATTCAAAATATTTACCAATATACTGAAAAATAACAGTTTTATGAAAATTTTAATTAAAAGTACTAAAAAAAACTGTTTGACATTAAAAAAATGTTCATATGAAGTGAATGAAAGGCCATTATTGGTCTAACTATAAACTTGGGAGGAACTTATGCGTAGGTATATAGTCAGCGCGGTTGCAGCTTTTGGTGTGATCGCAGGATCTTCGTCAGCATTTGCTGACACTACTGCCGCACAGAAGTGGATTGATGATGAATTTCAGCCATCCACTCTGTCGAAAAGCGAACAGCTTGCAGAAATGGAATGGTTTATCAATGCGGCTACACCATTCAAGGGGATGGAAATCAATGTCTTGTCCGAAGGCATTCCCACACATTCATATGAATCTGAAGTGCTGACACAGGCATTTGAAGACATCACTGGCATTAAGGTCAATCACCAAATCCTTGGCGAAGGTGAAGTTGTTCAGGCTGTTCAGACGCAAATGCAGACAGGGCGTAACCTTTATGATGCCTATGTCAATGACTCTGACCTTATCGGTACACATTCACGGCTTCAGCTGGCCTATAACCTGACAGATTTCATGGCAGGTGATGGTGCTGATGTCACAAACCCTGGTCTTGATCTTCCTGATTTCATGGGTACGCAGTTTACAACCGGGCCTGATGGTGATCTCTATCAGCTGCCAGATCAGCAGTTTGCAAACCTCTATTGGTTCCGCAAAGACTGGTTTGACCGTGCAGACCTTCAAGAGGCATTTAAGGCAAAATACGGCTATGATCTGGGTGTTCCTGTGAACTGGTCGGCCTATGAAGATATTGCTGAGTTCTTTTCCAACGATGTCAAGAATATCGACGGCGTCGATATTTACGGTCACATGGATTACGGTAAGCGCGCCCCTGACCTTGGCTGGCGTATGACAGATGCATGGCTTTCCATGGCTGGCGCTGGCTCTAAGGGTGAGCCAAACGGTATTCCCATTGATGAATGGGGAATTCGCATGGAAGCAGGAACATGTAATCCTGTTGGTGCGTCGGTATCCCGCGGTGGTGCCGCCAACGGCCCAGCGGCTGTCTATGCGATCCGCAAATGGGATGAATGGCTCCGTAACTATGCCCCTCCAGGTGCAGCATCGTTTGACTTCTACCAGTCACTACCAGCACTGAGCCAGGGTAATGTTGCCCAGCAGATTTTCTGGTATACCGCCTTTACCGCAGATATGGTGAAGCCGCAGTCAGAAGGCAACAACACAGTGGACGCAGAAGGTACACCACTGTGGCGGATGGCACCAAGCCCGCATGGCCCATATTGGGAAGAAGGCCAGAAGGTTGGTTATCAGGATGTGGGTTCATGGACAATCCTCAAATCCACCCCGCTTGATCGGGCTAAGGCAGCATGGCTCTATGCTCAGTTTGTTGTCTCCAAGACAGTTGATGTGCGTAAGTCTCATGTTGGTCTGACCTTCATCCGTGACAGTTCGGTTCGCCATCAGTCCTTTACTGATCGGGCAGCGAAACTGGGTGGTCTGGTTGAGTTCTACCGTTCGCCTGACCGTGTGGCCTGGTCACCGACAGGCATTAATGTTCCTGATTATCCGAAACTTGCCCAAATCTGGTGGCAGCAGATCGGGGATGTTAACTCCGGTGCTTTCACCCCGCAAGAAGCAATGGATCGTCTGGCAGCAGAAATGGATGTCACTATGGCGCGTATGCAGGCCGCTGATGAAGCCGCTAATGTATATGGCGGATGTGGCCCGCGTCTGAACCCTGAAAAGGATGCTGAATATTGGTATGCAAATGGTGGTGCAAAGCCGCCACTCGACAATGAAAAGCCTGCTGGCAAGACCGTCAATTATGATGAGCTTGTGGCGCGCTGGGCATCCAACTAGGTTGGTTCCTTTGTGATTTTCATCACAACCAAACATTGTCCGGAGCTATCTGGCTCCGGACTTCTTTGACAAACGAGATCAGATATCTAATCTGAAGTTTTATTCTGCAACGAAGATACTGGCTGAAGATGTCAATTGAACTCAAAAACATATCCAAGAAAGTCAAAGGGCATCTTCATATCAAAGAGACAAGCCTGACCTTTGAGCCTGGATATTTCAATGTCCTGCTTGGTGAAACAGGCGCTGGCAAGACCTCTCTGATCAAGCTGATTGCAGGGCTTGACGGATGCTCGACCGGGCAGATTCTGATGGATGGTGAGGATGTCACGGCATTGAGCCCGCAAAAGCGCAATATCAGCCTTGTCCATCAATTCTTTGTTAATTATCCTCATATGAAAGTCTTTGATAATATCGCCTCACCGCTAAGGGTCGCCAAGATGCCTAAGTCCGAAGTCGAGGGCCGTGTCGAAGAGGCGGCAGACCTGTTGCAGTTGCGCCCGATGCTCGACCGCTATCCGCATGAGCTGTCAGGTGGCCAGCAACAGCGCACCGCATTAGCTCGCGCCATTGCCAAGGAAAGCCGCGCTATATTTCTCGATGAGCCACTGGCTAATCTCGATTACAAATTACGCGAAGAATTACGCGCTCAGTTGCCTGAATTGTTTTCTGGTCGGGGAACGGTTGTTATCTATGCCACCTCAGAACCTGAAGAAGCCCTGCTCTTGGGCGGCAAGACAGGGCTGATGAGTGATGGCATTGTCACGCAATTCGGCGCCACTGCTGATATTTATCGCAACCCTGTTAATCTGACGGCGGCAGAGGTCTTTTCAGACCCGCCGATCAACACCGCCAGAATAGAGAAAAAGGGCAGTGAGGCGGTAATGGCCGGGGGCGTCTCGATGACGCTTTCACATGCAGCAAAAGAACTCGATGATGGGGCGTATATCCTCGGCATCCGCCCGAATGATGTGTTGCCTGCCAAAAACAAGGCTACGGATATTGAGATTATTGGCAATATTAGAGTCACTGAGCTAAGCGGCTCTCAAAGCAGCGCCCATTTCAGCTTTGCTGACGAAAACTGGGTATCACTGGCGCATGGCGTGCATCCGTTTGATATTGGCGAAAACCACGCCTTCTATATTAATATAGCGAAGTGCTTTTTCTTTTCAGTAGATGGTCAATTGGTGGCGCAAGGGGTGAATAATGGCTAAAATTTCCCTATCAAAACTGCGTCACAGCTATTTTGACAACCCTAAAAGCCCCGAAGATTACGCGCTTAAGGAAATTGATCTTGAATGGAGCGATGGCGGCGCCTATGCCCTGCTTGGCCCGTCCGGTTGCGGCAAGTCAACCTTGCTCAATATCATTTCAGGCTTGCTGACGCCTTCCGAGGGCAGCGTCCTCTTTGATCAGCAAGATGTCACTGCACTAACCCCGGATAAGCGCAATATCGCTCAGGTTTTTCAGTTTCCTGTCATTTATGACACGATGACGGTTTTTGATAATCTGGCGTTTCCGCTTCGCAACCGTCATGTTGATGAGGCGACTGTCCGCAAGAGAGTGACTGAAATCGCTGCCATGCTTGAGATTGAAGATATGTTGCGCTTGCGTGCCTCTGGTCTGTCGCCTGATAACAAGCAAAAACTGTCTATGGGTCGGGGGCTGGTGCGTGATGATGTTAATGTGGTGATGTTTGATGAACCGCTTACGGTTATTGATCCGCATCTGAAATGGAAATTGCGCTCCAAGCTTAAGGAATTGCATCAACAGCTCAAGCTGACAATGATTTATGTCACCCACGATCAGACAGAAGCCTTGACTTTCGCCGACAAGGTGATTGTCATGAATGATGGCGAGGTTGTGCAGATCGGCACACCTGTTGATTTGTTTAACCGCCCAACGCATACATTTGTTGGCCATTTTATTGGCTCACCGGGGATGAATATCCTGCCTTGTGAGATGCGGGGCAAGCAAGCCTGTTTCCAGGATATGCCGGTTAAGCTAGAAGGGCCGATCAATGCTGAAATCAAAGGCACGGCTGAAATTGGTATCCGGCCTGAGTTTGTATCGCTTGGCAAGAAAGGCATTCCGGCAAAAGTCAGGACTGTTGCTGATGTAGGCCGCCATATTGTTGTCCATGCTGAGGTTAAGGATGTGACAGTTGCCGCCATCATTGCTGAGGATGTGCCGAGCGTTGGCGATGATGTCCATCTGGTTTTTGAGAGCGCACAAACTCGTCTTTATCGTGATGGCTGGTTGGCAACGGAATTGCCCAAATCAGGAACACGAGCAGGAAAGCGGACAGGAACGGCGACAAGAAAGGCGGCAGCAAAATGAAGAAACAGAACCAGAAAGCATGGTTTTTTGTGTTGCCTGTGTTGTTGCTGGTAGCGTTCAACGCGCTTATTCCCATGATGACGGTGGTGAATTATTCCGTTCAGGAAACCTTTGGCAACAACCTGTTTTTCTGGCAAGGGCTTGACTGGTTTGAAAATATCCTGCGCTCGGAACGGTTTCACGCTGCGCTTGGACGGCAATTTTTGTTTACCGGGCTTATCCTCCTGATTGAGGTTCCGCTTGGTGTCATTGTTGCGCTATCCATGCCGCGCAAGGGGTTTTGGGTGTCGATCTGTCTTGTGACAATGGCACTGCCGATGCTGATCCCATGGAATGTTGTGGGGGCGATGTGGAATATCTTCACCCTGCCAGATATCGGGCTTGTCGGGTATTTCATGAACCATGTCGTCGGTATTGATTACAATATGACCCAAGACCCTTTTGCCGCATGGGTGACGGTTATCGTTATGGATGTCTGGCACTGGACTTCGCTGGTGGTATTGCTGAGTTATGCTGGGCTTGTATCAATCCCTGAGGCGTATTATCAGGCTGCGAAAATTGATGGGGCATCAAATTGGGCTGTGTTCCGTCATATCCAATTGCCTAAGATGAAATCAGTGCTGACAATCGCCATTCTGCTCAGGTTCATGGATAGTTTCAATATCTATACCGAACCATTTGTCCTGACTGGTGGCGGGCCGGGGAACTCTACGACTTTGCTGTCCATTGATCTGGTCAAGATTGCCCTTGGTCAGTTTGACCTTGGCCCGGCGGCGGCTATGTCTCTGATTTATTTCGCCATCACGCTATTGGTCAGTTGGCTGTTCTATACGCTAATGACCAAAGACAACACGAATTAGGAGCTATGATATGCGAAAACGATCGATCATTCCGCTACTTTATATCTTGTTCCTGATGCTGCCGATTTATTGGCTGGTGGCGATGAGCTTCAAGACAACAGGTGAGATTCTGTCTGGCTTCTCGCTGTTTCCTCAGACATGGACACTCGATAATTATAAGGTGATTTTCACCGATCCGACCTGGTATTGGGGCTATATCAACTCAATAGCCTATGTATCCATTAATACGGTGATCTCAATCATTGTGGCGTTGCCTGCGGCCTATGCCTTTTCGCGGTACAGCTTTCTGGGTGATAAGCATCTGTTTTTCTGGTTGCTGACAAACCGCATGGCGCCGGCCGCCGTTTTTGCTCTACCCTTCTTTCAGCTCTATTCGGCGGTGGGGCTATTTGATACGCATCTTGCTGTGGCGCTGGCGCATTGTCTCTTTAATATCCCTCTGGCGGTGTGGATACTTGAAGGCTTTATGAAAGGTATTCCCAAGGAGCTTGATGAAACCGCCTTTGTCGATGGCTATTCGTTTCCGCGCTTCTTCGTCCAAATCTTCATCCCGACGATCAAGGCAGGTGTCGGTGTGGCGGCATTTTTCTGTTTCATGTTCTCATGGGTAGAACTGCTGCTTGCCAAGACACTGACTGCTGTTGCGGCTAAGCCGATTGCCGCCACCATGACAAAGACAGCCTCAAGTGCAGGCTATGAGCTTGGGCTATTGGCGGCGGCGGGGACATTGACTATCATTCCGGGTGCCATTGTGATTTACTTCGTGCGAAATTATATCGCTCGCGGTTTTGCCATGGGGAGGGTGTAATGCTGACATGGATGGCATGGACATGGCCGACAGCCCTTGTCTTTATCGGTATTTTTTCTGCGATGGCGGTGCTGATCATCCTTGAGATTAAATTCCCTGGCGGCCAGGAACGCCGTGGTGTCCTCGGCCTGACAACAACTCGTGGCGACAGGCTGTTCATTTCCCTTTTAGGCAGCAGCTATATTTTTCTGCTTTGGCTTGGGCTGTTTGGTACGCCATTATGGTGGCCACTCGCTCTCTCAATTTTTGGAAGCGCGTTCTGTTTCTGGAAGGTGTAAGCTCATGTCTAATCCCGTATCTAAAGATTTTATTCTGGCGATTGATCAGGGAACAACATCCACCCGCGCCATTGTTTTTGATCAGATGCTGACCCCGATTGCAACCGCACAGCAAGAGTTTGATCAGCATTTTCCGCAATCAGGCTGGGTCGAACATGACGCCGAAGATTTATGGTCAACGACGGTTGCTATGTGCCAGCAGGCGATTGCGCGCGCCAATATCACAGCCAAGGATATTGCCGCGATAGGGATTACCAATCAGCGCGAAACCACGGTTGTCTGGGATCGTCATACTGGTGCGCCACTATATCGGGCTATTGTCTGGCAGGATCGGCGCACGGCAGAGTTCTGCAAGCAACTGCAAGAGGCTGGTCATGAAGCCATGGTCACAGCCAAAACGGGATTACTGCTTGACCCTTATTTTTCGGCAACAAAGCTGAGCTGGATTCTCAATAATGTTGAGGGGGCAAGGGCCAGGGCTGAGGCTGGCGATCTGCTCTTTGGGACGGTTGACAGCTATCTGATCTGGCGGCTCACTGGCGGCAAAGCGCATGTCACTGATGCAACGAACGCTGCCCGCACAATGATGTATAACATTATTGAAGGGAGCTGGGATTCTGAGCTTCTTAACATGTTGGATATTCCGGCGCATATGCTCCCTGAAGTGCGCGATAGCTCTGGGCTGTTCGGGACAACCGAGCCTGATTTTTTTGACGGTGTGGCATTGCCGATCATGGGGGTCGCCGGCGACCAGCAAGCCGCTACCGTGGGGCAGGCGTGTTTTGCCTCAGGCATGATGAAATCAACCTATGGGACAGGGTGTTTTGCGCTGATGAATACGGGTGAGGCGCCGGTTTTCTCCAGTAATAAACTGCTCACCACCATTGCCTATCAGCTTGATGGCAAGCCGACCTATGCGCTGGAAGGATCAATCTTTATCGCTGGTGCGGTGGTGCAGTGGCTGCGTGACGGGCTGAAGATTATCAGCTCGGCCGCCGAAACCGAAGCGCTTGCCCAAACCGCCAGCCCGACCGAACAGGTTTATATGGTGCCTGCCTTTACCGGGCTTGGCGCGCCTTACTGGAACACTGAATGTCGCGGGGCAATCTTTGGTCTGACCCGAAATACCGGGCCTGCGGAGTTTGCCAAGGCAGCCCTTGAAAGCGTCGCCTATCAGACCCGCGACCTGGTGGAAGCCATGCGCGCTGACTGGTCAGGTGAACGGTCGGGGGAAAGCCAAACGGTTCTTCGCATTGATGGCGGCATGGTGGCGAATGACTGGGCGATGCAGACACTAGCCAATCAACTGCTGGCTCCGGTTGACCGCCCCGTTGTGACCGAAACAACAGCGTCAGGTGCGGCCTATCTGGCTGGTCTGGCACAAGGGATTTGCGCGCCGCCGGATGAGTTTGCTAAAAATTGGCGGCTTGAACGGCGGTTTGAGCCGCAACTTTCCGCAGAAGAAGCTGATAAGGCCTATGCAGGCTGGCAGGACGCTATCGCAAAATTGCTCCATTGATTGATGGTCAGAGATACGCTGGCGCTGGCTGGATGCTGGCGCTTTGCTTTTGCTGTCTTGCTGTTAGGTTTTGTTTTTAAACGCCTTGTACTTTTCATCAATATGCGGCACATCATCCGGTATTGGCATAAATCCTGGATGGTCATGCGCAAAGATTTGCCCGCCACAGGTAAGAACGCTAGCATCATCGAGCGTACCTGCCGTGATGGATATGTGTTGATGGTAAAGCGGCTTATAGAAAAGCGAAGCACCGCAAATATCGCAAAAGCCGCGTTCTGCGATGTCTGAGCTTTGGTACCATTTTAAGCTGTCGCCAGTGATCTCAACATTAGCCATGGGTGCTGATGTTGCCGCAATGCTGGTGCCGATGATTTTCATGCAATCATGGCAATGACAAATTAATATGGGCCGCAAGGCGCCGTGCGCCACATAACGGACACCGCCACAATGGCATCCTCCTGTATGATGTTCTGGTGATGACATGGATACCCTCCATTTATGCTAGTTCGTGACGTGATGGTATAAAAAAGGAAAACTGTAAACGCGATGCCTAACGCACACGGCTATAATATTCACTGTAAAGACAAATCCGACATTGGCAAGCAAGTTATAGATCAAGAATATTGATAGATGTTTGTCGCTATCAGGCCATTCTTTGAAAATAAATCTTTGTCTCAAATTGATATGGTTATGTCCTTTGGCTTCGGCATGGCGGCGTTATAATAGGCATCTTGGAGGCTATATATGCGCAATTTCTGCATCATCATTCTTGCCAATATTGTGTTGGAGACAGCAATACCAATCGTTGTTGTGGCATCGGGTCTGACGGGGTTGATGATTGCCCCTGCTAATTGGATGGCGACTATTCCGGCGGCGGTGCAGATGGCATCTGCGGCGATTTTTGCCGCCATGATTTCACGCTTGATGATAAGATATGGCCGCCGCTTTGGCTTCATGGTTTGCTCAATCTCTATGGCACTAGGCGGCATCGGTTCGGTTATGACAATTATCGCCGCATCATTCTGGGGGTTTACGTTATGCCAAGCCCTCATTGGTCTTGGTCTGCTTGGGATAAATTTTTTCCGATACGCCGCCGCCGAAGCCGCCACCGAACATCTCAAAGCCTCCGCAAGTTCACTGACATTAGCATCAGGATTGATCGCTGTTCCTATTGGCGGCATGTTTTTCGCCATTAGCACCAACCTGCTTGCGCCTGTGCATTTTGCAGGCGCCTATATGATTGTTTGCGCTATTGGCATGGTGGGGACAGCCATTCTTTTAGGCTTGAACATGCCAGCCGCCGAGGTTTCTGCCGTGCCAAAACAACAATGGCGATCATTCTGGGTGAAAATCTGTTCTGTATCCCATTTAATATTGCCGCCCATATCTTTGGCAAATTGCGCGCGGCGCCAATGTGTTGTTGCTGTTTTACCATCAAGGATACCAGCTTTTACCAAAAGAAGCGCCCCCGAACATACCGAGATAAGCCGCCCTGTTGGGTGCGTATCTAGCCAATCAGCAATTAGTTTTAAGAGCGGGGCTGAGTAAAGCAGGTGATCAACTCCAACACCGCCAGTGATCAAGAGGTCATCACATTTGGCGACATCATTAAAGCTAATGCCAGGTGATAATTTTAATCCACATGATGCGTGAACAGGCGCATCATCAACTGAAAAAAATTGAATATCATATGTGAATGGAGCAAAGCCATGAGCCTCGTTAAACGCCTCAGCAGGGCCAGCAACATCAATGAGGTGGACGTGATCAAATATTAGTATGGCTATGGATCGTTCCGCAATGATCATCTGGCCTTCACCCTGCATAATTTGATTTCTATTGATACGGTCTTGCCATACGGCATTGATATAGCGCCGCCTCGCAAGTCATATTCGCGTCATAAAATATCTGGTAAA
>NZIT01000011.1 GCA_002691725.1 SAR116 cluster bacterium
CGATACCCTGACTGAGCTAAAATTAAATATTTTATCATTATTATCAAAATGTTAGAATACTGATTAGTTATTAAAAACTTACCTGCAACCTTGCCTGAACCAAGGTCCGAGATTCAAGAGCCAAGTTTCGGAAAGCTTAAAACTTGAATCTTAATCCCAGAGCCAAGATGCGAGGGTCTTGAGCAAATCCTGGCCCCGCAACCAAATAGTTATATTATTTATCATATAATTAGCCGTCTTATTTTTGAGGCGGCTTTTTTTGTGTTTTAAATTCTGCGTATGCAGAAAAAAAGCCGGAAAGTAATGACATTAGGGGAATCCAGTAAACTCAATCTTAATTATAAAACTATATCCGTATTTTTACACCCAGATCAAACGATCACTTCAGCGAGGGTTGGTTAAAACGATATATTAGCGGGCGGTTACAACTTTGTTGCGATTATAACCACAGTAATGGTTTGCAAACTTAGCACCCCAAGCAGAAAGTACCTCAATAGCATCTGGCTTTGCATTACCAAGGCAAAGTACACTGGTAATATCAACTTGCTCGAACACCTCTGTCGCTAGTGGACTTGCCATATGATTTCCTATACGTTCCATCATACCATCGCTGTCAACAAACGTTTCTATTAAAGTCGCCTCATTGCCATCTTCAGATAAGTGCCATTCATAACTAATACTGTTTTGTTCCTTGAGGTCGTAAACATATTTAGCTGCGCGGTTTTTGGACCATTTTTTGAATTCGTTGGTATTTTTGACGCTGCAGCCAATAATTAAAACCATTCGATCGGAGTGTGCATTTAGATCGCTCATAATATTATCCTTGTTAACTTGAGGTAATGAAAGGGCTTATAACTGAAACTCTAAGCCAAATATCATATTAATTACAATTTCTTGCAACAAAGAACTGAGGTTTTTCATTTTTCTCTACCAAATTTCCAGAAAGTGCGATTGTGTGTCTGTTGACTGAGTCATATTCTTGCAACATTGGACGGCGGTCATCTAACCAATTTAATACACCGTCTTTTAAACTTTGTTCAAACCCATCCGTATCTCTTATCGCTACTACTATGACTTCATCTCCAGCAGCAGCAGCGAAACGTGTGTTTGGGTCTTTGTCCCTTTGGTCTTCCAGTACATCTGCGAGAAATTTGTCGTAATGCTCAGGCTTTGGTTTAAATCGGATAATGCTTAGTTTTTTTACTCATCTTTTTGTATGACCTTTCTGATACAATCGATACCTCTACATTAAGATTAGTTACTTATGGCTCATTACAGGACTTCCTAGCTAAAATCGTGCAACAGTGGAAAAAAACTTTGCGTTTATTCCAGCCAACGCTTTGTGAATATCTTTACTAACTTCACCGTAAACCGCTATTTTTTGAACTTCAAAAAAACCATAAAATTCTTCAGCTATTTCGGCAGAGAAGAATTCAAACTGCTTTTTGTATGCAACAGCATCTTTGAATCGTTGATGTAAGTGAACAATCCCGTCTAATTCGTAAATTTCATAGAGAAATGCATAGCCTTTTTCTTTATTGATAAGGACTAAATTTTCTACAAAATTTCTCCATTCACGACCGGCGTCCTTCGGCTTCAATATAGCATTGATGCCTATTACACTATTGTCTAGAGAGCTCATTTAAATACCTCAACTATAAATTACACAATTATATGTGACATTCTTATTAATTCTTTATTACAATTTAGTTTTAATTTCTTTTCTATATGGCCAGCATGTTTTACTCTGGGAGATATGCATGATGCCCTCCCATTTGCTTCATCTCTTCAATAATAGCGTGAGTGACCTCACCAATGGAACGGAAAGGTTTAGGCACAAGGCCGTGCAGTTCCATGTATTCAATGATGGCTTCATTTCGCCTTACGTCCTCAATGACGTCTTTAAACTCTTCACGCATTTAAACATCCATAAGATGCGGTTGCACTAATGAAAGGTTGGAGTGAGAAGATTGTTTGAGTGGTATGCACTCTATCCGCCCACTCTTTCCTTTCACAAAGGTTTCAAGGAAAGAGTGGGCAGGATTGCATACACACATATGAGGGGGCTGATTTGCTGTTCCAGATATCCCTCTTTTCCCCCCTTACGTAAGTATTGGGTAAAAGAAGGGATAAACATGATGACCAGTTGGAAGTGTTACGAGTGTGAAGGATATAATCTGTTTGAGACATCGTTGGTGCGGATAAACAGGTTGTCATTCCTGATTGATGATGTAGACGATGTGCTGCCTATGCCATCACCACAATGCTGGTGTGATGACTGTGATGGGTATGTCATTGCTGTTGAAGCAGATAAGCCGCTCTACAAGGAGATATGATATGATGGAGACACTGATAGTAGCGATAATCGTGTTATTATTTGCTTGATAGAGAGGCAAAAGAAAAGCCGCACATTGGCGGCTTTAGTTAGGGAGGAACTTACATAAGGATTAACGGAATAATTTGGGGAATATTTAACCAAAGTTTTTAACTGAGTTAAAAAGTTTAGCTGTACCATTAAAGAAAATGGCATTAAAATACGGAACAGGTTAAACACGTAACTAACATTACAGAGGTATCACTTACCTTCTTGCCTACTTATCAATACCTGCCCTCCAAAAAGACCAGCCACAATTAAATCTAAGAAAAACCATACATCCCTAGATAGATGGATAGGAATGAGAGGGTTAAATAAAATAACTATTCCTGCAAATATTACCCACTTTGGATTACCCTTATTAACTAAGTCAAATGCTGCAATGCATCCTACGATAGAAACAGAAATCCTAAGGAAAGTGTAATAACCATAAGGTAATGGAAATATTGCAATAATGCACAATACTGCTGTTGCTATATATATTAACTTTTTATCCATACACTGATTTAATAGTTTTGTTTTGACCTTACAGAAGAACTAGCAACACTTATAAATGCAGGTATCATTAACAAAAGACCAGGTGCAGTAATTAGAAGTGCATAGTACCAAGGCCAGTTTAAAACCTCTAACGCTCCAAAGAAAGTTCCTAAAGTTAGAGGCAAAGTGAACCTAAACATAAAACATAGAGCAACAACTATTACAGCTCCTATTGTTCCTATGTAAAACTCTATCCCCATAAAACCTATTACGAGTTGCGCTATACCAATAGCTAAAGAAAGAATAAGAAAAAGTGGTGCCAAACCTTCCATTCCGCCAACTCCTCAGGATCGCTGCGACGAATCCTCAAAAATACAATGGGATAACAAGTGATGCTTTGGCGTTAGTGGTGCCCAGGGGCTGGCTTCATCACCTATTACAAGCATCAATTCCATGGCAACCCTAAGGATTTCCTAAGGTTACCCTATCAGTGAATTCTGTCAACAGGCATGAGCTTGCCTACTAGCTATACACCAAGACACAAGAACAGATAGATAGACGCTAAAGTACTCCTTGGGATTGCTTGTGTGTGCTGCTGGGGGTAGTGGGGGGAGTTGTTGTGGTGCTTGTTTATAAAGATGGGGAGAAGTTTTTGTGTAAGTTTTTTCCTTATCTAAGACACAACCAGCGTATTGGTCAACTATCAAAACCTTACCTGCAACCTTGCCTGAACCAAGGTCCGTGAAAGGTTGTGCCCAAAACTCTGAGGCTAATTTCCAGTATGGGAGATATACCAAGAACAAGTTAGATAAGAGACGTGAGGATACGACTAAAGGCAGGGCAATCAAAAAAGAGCTTCGGCAGATAGAGCGTGAATTTATTCCAATCAAATAGTCGGCCACCGCATAATGCATGGCAACTCATAAATCCTTGATATTAATTAAAGGTAAGAGTTTATCTTACTGTTTTTTACTGTATCATTATAAACTGGATTTATGAAAGCGTGGCAATTAATTCAGCTTATTGAGAAACGCGGCCAATTCTTTTGCGACCCGGCTTGTTTGCTCAATGTGCTGAAAATGGCCGCAATTTTCCAGCGCAACAAAAGTCGACTGTCTGAGCTGATCAGCCATATGCTGACTTACTTTTAGCGGTACCATGCGATCATAATCAGAAGCAATTACCAATACTGGCAGATCAATTTCAGCCAGTCTATCCGTCAGATCAAACGTGCTACAAGCATAAAAATCATCATGGACAACTTGTGATCCAGCCTCAAGCATGCGCTGCTGCGCTTTTTGTTTGAAAAAAGCGCCAGTATCTTTGTACCAAGAATATTTAACAATATTTTCAATGGTTGACTCAAAGTGATTTTGGAGGCCGTCAAGAATAGCATCACTTACAATCATCTTGCTGGCACCGCCAATCATGGCAATAGCCGTAAGCCAGCTATAATTGTTTAATGCCGCGTTAAGCGCAATCGATGCGCCCATGGAATGTCCTATCACACAGACATTTTTCAAATTCATAGCGGTGACGAAATCATTGATAACCTCCGCATAAACCTCAACTGATGACTGGCTATTGCCACCGGATTTTCCATGCCCCGGCAAATCCAGCGAGTAGATAGGATAATTATCCAGTTCACCGCCATGATCTTTTGGTGTCAATCCAAGCGACCGAGTAAGATCATTGACGCTTCGCCAGGCCATAGGCCAATCAAGTTCCTGCCCTCCAGCCCCGTGAACAAGCAATAGATTAATGCTTTCGCCATCATTTGATACGCCATTAAAACTGTAGGAAAGTTTATATTCGTTTAAAGCAATCTCTGCCATGTAATCAAGTCCCCAATATTCAACATAAAGTGATTGTTCTAATGCCCCAGAACGCTCAAAAACCCTCAAAAACCAGAATATATATGAAATATATGAGGAGCTAATTGAGAGTTTTGGATTTTGCTAAAGTGGACTGGTTAAGCCTTTGTCGTTTTTGTCAGCCATTCACGACCCTTTAGCATGGCTCCCCAATATACTTTTGGCAGTATCATTTTTTTCAGTATCCACGCGGATCGTCTGGCCTTGGTGGAGTCCCATGGGAATGTTGGCATGATTTTGCCGCCATAACCAAACTCAGCTAGAATAATTTTCCCCTTTTCAACTGTTAAAGGGCAAGAGCCATATCCATCATATAATGGGTTCACATCCTTACCGGCAAGATAAGCGATAACATTACCTGCCACAATAGGTGCCTGTTTTCTTGCCGCCGCCACGGTTTTTGCGTTTGACGTTGATGTCACATCACCCAGCGCAAAGATATTGGAGAAATGATTATGCTGGAGCGTTTCGGGATTAACATCTACCCAGCCGCCTTCATTTGCAATTGGACTATTCATGATGAAATCAGGGGCGCGTTGTGGAGGGCAGACATGAATCATGTCAAAGTTGCGGGTGATGGTTTTTGGCTCTTTGCCCTCGTTTGTCACTTTAAACCATGCTTTTTTTGTAGTGCCGTCAATTTTGATCAGGTTATGGCCAAAATCTAGGTTGATGCCGTACCGGTCAACATATTTCATCAATGGCGGCACATAAGTAGCACATCCAAAAAGAACGGGGCCGGCGTTACAGAATGAAACATTCATATCAGCGAGCTGACCGGTTTTTTGCCAGTGATCACAAGATAGATACATTGCTTTCTGCGGAGCGCCTGCACATTTAATGGGCATTCCCGGTTGCGTAAAAATGGCTTCTTTTCCTTTCATGCTTTGGACAAGTTCCCATGTGTAAGACGCCAGATCATAGCTATAGTTGGACGTAACGCCATTGCTGCCTAGCGCATCTTTTAATCCTTCAATAGCATCCCAGTCCAGTTTTAGTCCGGGCGCAACGATGAGAATTTCATAACTGATTTTTGATTTGTTGCTCAAAGCTACTTCATTTTTCTTTGGGTCAATTTTGATAACCTCGTCTTTGACGCGGGTAATATGTGATGGCCATACGGCATCCATATCTCGGCATGTATCTTCTTTTTTGAATACGCCTGCGCCAACCATAGTCCATCCTGGCTGGTAGTAATGTTTTTTAGCTGGTTCAATGACAGCAATATCAAGTGATGAGCTCCTTTTTCTCAAGCTAGTTGCCGTTGCTAATCCTGCGGCACCGCCACCAATGATGAGAATTTGATGTGATTTAGACACTGAATAACCCCCTTTTTAGTTTCTAATTAAAATTAGAAATTGATTATATACCAAGAAATTAAATTATTTTTTACTTGACGATGTTATCAATTAATAACCAATATTATCTTAATTTAATTAAAATATTATAACAAATAAAACTTTAGAATAATTAAATTACCTAATTGTCTTTATAAAAACATCTTATACAAAGACAAGACATGAAGAGTTACAAAAGAAAGGGAGAAGTAAATGTCAGAAGCTAACGGAAATTGTTGTGCGGGTCCAGGATATGCGTCACCGCAGGAAGCTATAAAAGCGCCACGTGAAAATATTGTTTATACTATCTGTATTTATACAGGAACTGGTATCGAAAAACCGGATTATCTAGCAACCATTGATGTGGATGAAAATAGTCCGACCTATAACCAAATTATTCATAGAACAGAAGTAGGCGTGGTTGGTGATGAATTGCATCACATGGGATGGAATGCTTGTTCATCATGCAATAACGATGGCAATATGGAAAGACGCTATTTAATTATTCCGGGTGTGCGGACATCTAATTTTTATATCGTTGATACTGCTACTGACCCACGAAAACCTACCCTGTTTAAAACAATTGATGGTGAAGAAATTAAGCAGAAAACCAATTTGTCTGCTCCACATACAGTGCATTGTCTAGGCGCTGATATTATTGTTTCGATGCTGGGTGATGCAAATGGTGACGCCCCTGGTGGTTATTTGCATCTTGATAAGGACTTCAATATTATAGGGCGTTGGGAAACTGATACAACTGGTATGAATTTTAGCTACGATTTCTGGTATCAGCCACGCCACAATATGATGGTTTCTACCGAATGGGCAGCGCCAAATACTTTTCTGCCTGGCTTTGATCTCGAAGATGTTGCTAATGGTAAATATGGTCAGCATATCCATTTCTGGGATTTTGAAAACCGTTCAATCGAAAAATCAGTCAATCTTGGTGCTGAGGGCCTGATACCTCTCGAAGCACGATTTCATCATAATCCGGACAGTACTCATGGATTTGTTGGTGCTACGCTAAGCTCAAATATTTTCCATTGGTATAAGGATGATGCTGGCGAGTTGCAGATTGAAAAAATCATTGATGTCGATAATATCGATGTTGAAGATTTTCCTGTCCCGATGCCGGGTCTGATCACAGATATTCTGGTTTCAATGGATGATAAATATCTGTATTTTTCCAACTGGCTACACGGGGATTTGCGGCAGTATGATATTTCAGATCCGTCAAACCCGAAATTGACTGGTCAGGTCTGGATTGGTGGATTGCTTGGCAAAGCTCCAGAAGTAAATGGTCGTGCTGTCAACGGAGCACCGCAAATGATTCAGCTGTCTCTTGATGGCAAAAGATTATTTGTCACAACGTCGCTATTCTCGACATGGGATAATCAGTTCTATCCGGCTATGAAAGACACTGGCGGCGTCATGCTAATTGTAGATTGTGATGTTGAGAACGGTGGCATGACCATCCGTGAAGATTTCATGGTCGATTTTGGCAATGAGCCACATGGCCCAGCGCGTGCGCATGAAACAAGGTATCCAGGTGGTGATTGTTCATCGGATATCTGGGTTTGAGGAATAAAAGGAGCTTGTTCTGTGTGAATAGGCTCCTTTTTATGTAAGATGTCTTCATCCAAAACCATGCCTCAAAAAACGCATAAGGTCACTTTGCAAAACAGAGAGAATGCGTCGCTTATGGTCGGAGAACAAGAGCCGATTTTTGATGTGTTCAATGCTGCAGGACATGCTTTACCGATTGCTTGCCGAT
Source organism: SAR116 cluster bacterium (assembly GCA_002691725.1). Taxonomy (GTDB): domain Bacteria; phylum Pseudomonadota; class Alphaproteobacteria; order Puniceispirillales; family UBA1172; genus UBA12202. The sequence goes on from NZIT01000011.1 coordinate 7,837, forward strand.
ATGGCGGTTGCATCACTTGCGCGGCTAGGCTGGTATCTGGCAAAGTCCGGCAACCTAATGCTACGGCGCTTAATAAACGGCAATCTCAAGCTGGCTATGTTCTTTTATGCGTTGCCCGCCCTAAAGAAGAATGTGTATTTGAAGTTGGTGTGGAAAGCCATCATTCTCTTTATCAAAATCCATTTGCTCAAGCCAAAGCAGTTGAGCTTCTGAAAGAGGTGAAGAAAAGATGAGGCCAATACTGAAAAAACAGGTACCGGAAAAGAAAATTGCCTATTCAGGTTTTGCCATAGAACCGATATGGCTGATTATGGCTGTTGTGACTATGGGTTGGACATATACCATATTTCATCTGTTGAATCTCAATCATGATGCAGGCTATGGCCATTTTGGCCCCGGTATGGGGATTTTTGATGTCTTCAATATCTATTTAAAAGATAACTCTTATTTATTTCTTGCTAACCTTCCTATCTGTACCACGTTTGATGAAATGTGGACAATTAACAGTGGGCTAAGTGCTTTCTCGATGTGGTTTAGCATGGTGCTTGCAATGATGGTGCCAAGCCTTTTGCCTTTTCTGATGTCAAAACGACCAGTAGCCAAATCAGCATGGGGATTTCTGTTTGGCTATCTGGCGGTATGGGCATTGTGCTGTGTGGTTGGGGTATCTTTGCAATATCTTCTTTATGCGGGCGGGTATCTTAATAACCAGATGGTTATATCATCACATTGGTTTTCAGCGGTTATTTTCTTCACGATAGGAATTTATCAATTTACCCAAGTCAAGGCGGCGGCATGTATTAACCGCAAACGGGTTATTGACAGGGCTATCAATTCATCATTTGGTCATGGCATGGCATGGAAATACGGGACGCAATACGGCATGACTTGTGTTATAGGCTGTTGCCCACTGATGCTCAGCATGTTTGCTTTTGGTTTGATGAATGTTGTTGCCATGGCCGGGTTAACAATTCTGATGTATATCGAAACCAATTCAAGCGTTGTTGAAAGACACACCAGAAATATAGGGATCACTGCCATAGCTTTAGGAGTTTTTTCGCTGTTCTTTTATGATCAATTATTCTGAATGTTTATTTTGTCTTTTTAAAAGCATAAGTAGTAAACTTAATTAAGTTGCTACACGCTAATACAAGTAGTCCCATGCAAATGATTGCTACCATTAATAATGTAAGAAAATCTGTTCTTAAATTAGAAAAAACTAGTCCAAAATAAGTCAGTATATATATAAGCGTTCTGTTCAAAGTTATAGCTTCTTAATCAGTGCAAAGCTAATATATATATATTCTGAATTAAGTCTTTATAATGTTCAAATTCATGTATTGCCGCGCGTAGGTATGTACATTTTGCCTATGTAATATTATTATTTTTACCCTAGGTCAGGAATATTGGAATATTTGTAGTTTTCATTCTCTGCAATGCCGCACGCAAGTGTGTTTTTTTCTAGTGTGAGTGCAGACACAATTTTGTAATACAATTCCTATAATTTATAATTTAAACGAACAATGGAGAAAATTATGGAAATGTTAGTAATAGCAAAATTTACAAGTAGCTATGATGAATGGAAAGCTATTTACGATGGCGATTTAGAATTAAGA
>NZIT01000012.1 GCA_002691725.1 SAR116 cluster bacterium
CCCAAAGCTGCTAAAATCCGCTTGGGTATATTGATAAAGCCAATATCCGAGAGCCAGAAAAAAGCTATATCTAGCAAATTGCATTCTCATCTTTTATCTTTTGCGTCTTCGTTGTTTTTTATGAAGCGCGAGACGCCTTCTTTCGTTCATGTGGGCATAGCAACCGCTTGCGAAGCCGCAGATGATTTGGCGTAACTTCCAGCAATTCGTCATCATTAATATAGGCCATCATATCCTCAAGTGACATCAGCCGTGGCGGCGTTAAGCGGATCGCATCATCACTCCCGGATGCCCGCACATTGGTGAGCTGTTTGCCTTTCAGCACATTGATTTCCAGATCATTATCACGATTATGTTCACCGACGATCATGCCTTGATAGACCTCAATTTGGGGGCCGACAAACATCTCACCGCGATCTTGCAGATTAAATAAAGCATAGGCAACGGTGGCGCCAGAATCGGTAGAAATTAATGATCCATTACGGCGACCATCAATATGACCCTTGAATAAGGAATAGCATTGGAAGATGCGGTTCAGCACACCAGTTCCACGTGTCTGTGATAAAAACTGGCTTGGATAGCCGATTAAACCGCGCGATGGCACATGATAAATCAAGCGAGTTTTGCCAGCACCGGCGGCGCGCATATCAACCATATCCCCTTTGCGGCGATTGAGATTATCGACAACAACGCCCGAAAACTCATCATCAACATCAATCGTGACTTCTTCAACAGGTTCTAATTGCTGACCATTTTCATCATGTTTATAAAGCACTCTTGGCCGCGATACCGTCATCTCAAAGCCTTCGCGGCGCATGGTTTCAATCAAGACGCCAAGCTGTAATTCGCCTCTGCCGCCAATTTCAAAAGAATCTTTATCACCGCTCTCATTAAAGGTGATAGCGACATTGGACTCTGCCTCAGCCAATAGCCGTTTGCGGATTACCGTTGACGTTACTTTTTTGCCATCACGGCCAGCCAGCGGCGAGTCGTTGACGGTGATAGTGACCGACATGGTGGGCGGATCAATCGGCGTTGAAGCTATTGGAGTTGTGACTTGCGGGGCGCATATGGTATCAGCAACAGAGGCTTTGCTTAACCCTGCTATACAGACAATATCCCCTGTCTGAACGCTCTCAACAGGTGTTTTTTCCAGCCCTTCAAAACGCAGCAATTTGGTGAGGCGGCCATTTTCAACGATATTACCATCAAGGTCGATTGCCCGCACGGTTTCATTGACTTTGGCGGTTCCTTGCATCACTCGGCCAACCAAACAGCGCCCTAAATAGGGATCAGCATCAAGCAAGGTTGCCAGCATTGCAAATGGGGCATCGGTATCAAATTGAGGCGCCGGGACATGGTCTAGGATAATATCGAGTAAAGGATCGAGGTTAACCCGATCATGAGCCAGATCAGTGACACACCAACCGCTTCGCCCTGACGCATAAAGAATGGGAAAATCCAGCTGTATGTCATCCGCATCAAGCGCTACAAACAGATCAAAGACTTCGTTGACAACATCATCAGGGCGGGCGTCGCTACGATCAATTTTGTTAATAATCACAATCGGGTGGAGGCCTTGTTTAAGCGCTTTACCGAGAACGAACTTGGTTTGCGGCATTGGACCTTCGGCGGCATCGGTGAGCAATATGACGCCATCTGCCATGCCAAGAACCCGTTCCACTTCGCCGCCAAAATCAGCATGGCCGGGGGTGTCAATAATATTGATCCGCGTGTCTTTCCAGACCACTGATGTTGGCTTTGCCAAAATGGTAATGCCACGTTCTTTTTCCAGATCACCTGAATCCATGACTCTTTCATCGACATGCTGATTATCGCGAAAAATACCGCTTTGTTTCATGATAGCATCTATCATGGTGGTTTTGCCGTGATCAACATGGGCAATAATTGCTATGTTGCGTAGCTCTCTAAACATAGGAAATCCTGAAATTATATCTGTTCTATCAGTGTAATCATGCTCATAGCTACCCTCCACAGCGATAAAATCAAGTATAAAATGCGTTTTTCTTCAATTAGATGATGAAATTGATGACAATCTCATAGAATAAAATCCAATTTCATAGATGTATCTTGGTTCATTGTGGCAGAAATGCTAGGTTTAACCCAAAGTCTATATAGCAGAAGATAATATGAGGTAGGTAATGATTGACTTTACATCACATCAAGACTTTGCATCAGATCAAGACTGGTCTTTTCCCGTACCAATTAAATATGGCGCTGGCCGGATAAAAGAATTGCCCCAACTATGTCTGGATCAAGGGATGACAAAGCCATTTCTCGTAACAGACAAAGGCAGCGCTGATTTGCCGTTTATAAGCGCCATTATGGCTGATCTCAAAGCGGCAGGGATGGATGCCTCTCTCTATTCTGATATCTCCCCTAATCCGCGTGATGATGAGATTTTGGCTGGCCGTCAGCATTATCTGGATGGACGCCATGATGGCGTTATTGCGGTTGGTGGCGGCAGTGGTATGGATGGCGGCAAGGCGATCTCACTCACCGTCAATAACAGCCATGATATCTGGGCGTTTGAATGGGAAAAGACACCGCCAGAGATTGATCCAAATCATCCCTTTCCGCCATTAATCTGTATCCCGACTACGGCTGGTACTGGTGCTGAAACGGAAAGCACGGCAATGGTTACGGATACGAAATTAATGATGAAATGGTGCATTGTTCACCCGCTTCAAAAACCTGTCGCGGTTATTCTTGACCCTGAATTAACCTTTGGCTTGCCGGCAAATCTAACCGCCTGGACAGGTGTTGATGCGCTTGTTCATGCGATTGAGGGCTATGTTGTTGATGATTTTCATCCGCTTTGTGATGGCGCGGCACTTGAAGGAATGCGGTTGATTTATCCAAATCTTCCAGTTGTTTATGATCAGCCCCATCATCTTGAGGCGCGCGGGGCTATGCTTGTTGGCTCTTGCCTTGCCGGGGTCTCGTTTATCAAAGGGCTGGGGCTGGTTCACGCGATCTCACACATGGTAGGGGCGGAATATGATACGCATCATGGGCTAACCAATGCGGTTATCCTGCCTGTTGTGCTGCGCTATAATGCGGATGTTATCGCACCAAAGATACCGAATATGACGCATGTCATGGGTCTGGCTGAGCATCATTTTGATAGCTTTTATGGAGCTGTTTGTGATCTGCTGGATCAATGTGATATTCCCAAAAATCTGTCTGATCTAGGGGTGCCAGATGATGCGATCACGCGGCTTGCCGAGAAAACGATGAAAGACAGCGCCTATGGCACTAATCCAAAATCGTCAACACAGGCCGATATCGAAGCTATGATAAAAGAGGCGTTGCATCATGGCCGCTAATCAGGTCATCACCAATGTCATCTCATAAGACTAAGCGGCGTTCGCATAAAGCACAGGCTAAGCGTTCCGCCAGAACAAAGAAAAATGCGGATAGCTTATCGCATCTGCCGCCACTTTCGGTTGCGATAGACCATCTTGGGGATAAGGGTCATGGAGTTGTCCTCCCGCATGCTGAACATAAATTCCGCATCTATGTCCCCCATAGCTTGCCGGGTGAGAAGGCGGTTGTTCAACCAAAGCGAAAACTGCCAACGGGTATAGAAGCTGAGATTATATCCATTTCATCATCATCGCGCGCGCGTAAAGCGCCGGATTGCCAAGCCGCCCCAGCATGTGGAGGATGTCAGTTTCAACATGCGGAGCTGGGATTTTATCATGAGTGGAAAGAACAGTGTATCAAGGATAAAGTCGAGCAAGCCGGTATTATCCCGCGTCAGTGGTTAGCGCCATTTCGGGCAGAGCCATTCAGCCGCCGGCGAGCCCGATTTGCTTTCCTGCGGCTAGCCAATAGCACCGTCTTTGGCTTTCGTGAACGCGCCAGCCATCAGATCGTTCCCTTAAGTGGATGTATGATCTTATCAAAGCCTATCCTGTCCGCGGTAGAGGCTATACGGGCAATGCTTGATCAATCTCTGGCCGCCGGTCTGTCGGGTGAGGTTGAGGTTAATCAATGTGATAATGGGCTTGATGTCGTCATCATAATGAAGCCGGAATTATCAGGTGAAAGCATCCGCCAGTTGGTCGAGCATGCGGTCTCAACAGGCATTATTCGGCTATCCTGTCATGATGGAAAATTGGCGCCTGAATTGCTATATCAGCGTCAGCTTCCGGCTCTTGCATGGGTGATGCCAAGTGGGGCTAAGCGTGATGTGATCATGTTTCATCCGCCAGCTGGCGCATTTCTGCAATCAGTATCGGCAGCAGAACATATCATGCGCGCGGATTGCTATTCGGCGTTATTTTCAGCAACCCGGATTATTGATCTGTTTTCGGGCAGTGGCTCTCTGGGTTTAGCTTTGGCGATGCGCCCGCACCCGCCCAAAAAACTGGCGGCATTTGATATTAGCCAAAGCGCGATCACGGCGTTTCATGATATTGCAAGGAATATCGCGTCTGATGTATCGTCGCGTTTAATGGCGGAGCAGCGTAATCTGCATGATGACCCGATAACTGAGGCAGAATTATCTGAATATGATGCTGCTATTCTTGACCCTCCAAGAAGTGGCGCAAAACAGCAGATGCAGCCTTTAGTGGATGCCAGCGTTTCAAAAATTGTAATGGTATCTTGCCATATCAATAGCTTTATCCGTGATGCTGCTGTCTTAATTGAGGCAGGGTATATATGCCATTGGGCGCGGCATATTGATCAATTTTACCTGACATCACATTCGGAATGTATCGCCTATTTTGAACGCCCATAATGAATAAGGGTATAACCGATAAGATGGTATGAACAGTTGCCCGTAACGCGCGTTAGCCAGGGCTGTTTTCAGGTTCGGTTGGCATGATAATGCCGCGCTTTGTCATTGGCCAAAGCCATGCCATAAATAAAAGCGTTAATGTTGGGAAGATAGCAACTTTGACAAAAACCCAGCCCGCGTCATCGAGGAGCCGCCATGCCAGTTCATTTGCTATCATCATGGTGATGAAAAAATAACCCCATTTGCGGCTAAGCTGAAACCATGTATATTCATCTAATTGGAATTGCGCGGCGAAAAATAATTTCATCATAGGTTTGCCAAAGAGCAGGCCGCCCAGCAAAATCACCCCAAAGAAGCCATTAGCGATAGAGCCATGAACTTTGATAAACAGGGTTTCATTGACCAGCATGGCAATCACCAAAAAGATGAGCGAGAACAACATGGATATGCCGACAAAAAACGGTAGGCGGCGTTCATAGAGCCAGATTAAGGCAAAAATGATCAGCCCAGATACAACAGATAATCCTGCGGCTAGATAAAGCCCTGATAAATTAAATCCTAAAAAGAATAAAATCAGAGGGATAAGTTCAGAGAGGAACGACCTCCACTTGATAGGTAAAGATGACATGATTGGTTAATCTTTCCGCATGGATTTTCGAACTTGTCGCAAGATAAAGAAGTTCAGGAAAACAATGACCGGAACAGCGATTGCTAATATGATGCGATCATGTTGCTCTATAAATCCTGATGAAAACCCTTTCAGAACATAGGATAATAATCCCACCATATAGTACGTTACAGCAGCAATGGAAAGTAATTCAACAATTTCCTGAAGCCGGATTTGTGTTCGCGCCCTTTGCTCCATGGAATGTAACAGCGAATTATTCTGTATTTGTATCTGCATTTCAATCCGTGTTCGCAATAGTGTGTTATTGCGTTGCGCTCTATCCGCCAGCGCATCCAGCCGCCGCTGAAAGGCAAAGCAGGTGCGAATAGCAGGAACCAATCGGCGCTCCAGGAATTGGGAAATGGTTTGAAAGCTATCAATCCGCGTTTCGCGTAAATCGGTAAGTCGGCTTTCGATCAGAGCATTATAGGCTTTTGTTGCGGCCAGTCTGTATGAGCTCGTGGCTGATAGTTTTTCAATTCCTGCTGTGACTTTGGTGATCTGTGTCAGCTCTTTTTTCTGCGCCTCGGTCTGCGGATCATTGCTGATATGTGTCATGCCCTTACTGATGCGTTGGAGCGTGGCTTCGGTTTTCGCTAGTTGGGGGGTTAGCTCGCGGACTAATGGCAGTGCCAGCATGGCAAAATGCCGATAGGTTTCGAGTTCCAAAATCCGCTGAACCAATCGCCCTGTGCGCTCCTCACTCAAGCCATCATTTTGAACAAGGATACGGGTGAAAGCAAAATGACCATCTCTATGCGGGTCTGTTTTCATTGAACAAAACACCCGTGCGCCATTATCAGCAGCATATGATCCGGTAAAGTTTTCATGACCAAATAATGCCGTCAGCTCGGCTGGTTGAAAGGTGTTTTTATCCTTAGCCATATCAATCCATGACGCCACAATAAGCTCACCCGGAAAGCTGCTAATAATCTGATCAGGCAAGACAGAAGGGCCAGATTTAGAAAAATAGTCAGGCCGTTTTTTGGAAACACCAACCGCTTTATTGAAAATCAAGGTCAGATTAGTAAACTCAGTATGCCGTTCATAACGATACATAATACCGTACTCATCATACATAAAAAACCGTGGTGGGGTATCGGGCTTATTATCTAGGGATACGTTTTCAGGCAATGTATCCCAGCCATAGGTTTGCCGCATCATGTTAATCAAAAATGCCCATTCATTACCTGTACTTCTCTCACCTGTGCGAAAGGCAAAATGAAAAATACGCTGATTAGTGCCAAGTTTCAGATAGGGACGGGCATGCAATTCAGCATCGATATAATCCTGAATAGATTGCCCTGATTGCAATTTCATAATCGTCTACCTCATTACTTTTCACTACTAATACTAATTTGTTTTGTTTGAATTTCACCTGTGGCAATTGAAATCAGGTGATTATTTTAATCCTGTAATGGCCGAAAGGTGCTATCGAACTTGCTTAAATCAGGCATGGAAAGCCCATCCTCATCCATAATGCCGTTCAGACGCGCGCGATAGTCTGCCAGCATCTGTTGACGGTCTGCATCCGAAATATAAGGAACATGAAACCCAAAAAACGGCTCTAACACTGTCATGCCTGCATAACCAAGTGTGCCTTGGATTAAATGTTTGAGCAAGTCGTGAAGCGATCCGTGAATACTGCCAGCACCAAACATATCTTGGCGACCGCCGAGCGTACAGGTGATCAAGGCACGTTTGCCGGCTAAGCCGCCTTTCTCATAAATCCGCTTTCCGCCATAAACCACGCCAGAGATAAGGACACGATCTATCCAGCCTTTCATGATGGCAGGTGCGGAAAACCAATAGAGAGGAAAGTTCAGAATAACCAAATCCGCCGCCAGCAGCTTATTGACCTCAAGTGTGATATCATCAGATAGCGTATTGGCGTTCCAGTTATGGCGTTGTTCTAGCGCATAGTTCATATAATTGCTATCAGCACGGTCATGAAAATCAGCGGCAGAGGCAACGGGGTTCCATGACATCTGATAAAGATCACTTAACGCAACATCATGGCCGTTATCAGTTAGTGTTGTTATCGCTGTTTGCGCCAAACTCGTTGCGAAGGATTGCGTCTCAGGATGCGCGTGGACAATTAAAACCTGCATGAACCCACTCAGTTAGCCCAAAATGGTGAGAGTAAAGCAGATGCCTCACCATCCAGCAATTCATCCATTGCTGCATCCGCAACGCCAGCCCCATTTGAGAACCCGGAATGCATCACAGCCAGATACAATCCTGTCAGCAGCTTGCCAGAATTTTGCATGACGCGGCCAATTTTCGGCATGCCGCCCTCAGGGATAGGCCGATAGCCCAAAGTGAAGCTATCAAGCTCTAATGGGGCAGGCGCATCAAACGCCTCTCTGATCAGATTAAGCTGCGCCTCGGCATCTCTGGCTAGATGACCTGTGCCCTTGGCCGGATCATAAGCGCCAAATGTGCCGCCAATTATGAGCCGACCATCGGGCTGTTGCCTGACATGATATTTGGGTGCGGTAACTAACCCACTCAGCATAGATGGAATAGGCTTTGAGCGAACCAGCAAGCCATGTGTTGACGCCATGGGGAAGTCCACGCCAATCGTGTCCAGGATACGAGATGTGCCATTGCCAGTGGCTAAGATCACCTCATCTGCTGAATATTCCCCCTGATCCGTCATGACGCCGGTGACTTTATCCGCAGATGCCAGCAAGCTATGGCAATGTGCGCTAACAATTTTCGCCCCTGATGCTTCAAGCAAGAGCTTGGCCGTGCTGGCAGGTTCAACAGCGCCTTCGATGGGCAGATGCAGCGCGGCAACAGGAATATCACGCAAGTACGGCAAATGGTTGATCAGTGATGCCGCATTCAAAATAGAACATGGATAACCAAAATTGGTCAGCTTGCTGGCGGTAGTTTTAATTTCAACTGGTGATAAATCCCAGCAGTAGCTGGCTTGGGCAGAATATTGCAACCCATCAAGGCGCTGCATCCAGACTTGCCAGCGTTGCAAGCTCTGATAGCGCAGTCGAAAATAGGTATGATCACTGGCTGAACTGGCATTTATCCAAGCCCAGCTCGTAGCGGTGGCGGTGCGGCCATGATCAGGGGCATCACCCGAAATGATTAAAGGCTGGCAGCCGCGCTCTGCGGCAGCATAGGCAAAACATGCGCCCATAATGCCTGAGCCAACAATTATAATCTGAGGTGATGCCATTTTCTAAATTATCCAGTTTCGTTTTATATGTATACTTTAGTTTAGCATAGCCGCATACCAGATAAAATCTTCCCCTTTATGTGATCATCTATATAGCCTTTTGGGCAGGGGTATTTGGTAAAATAATGGCTAATAAATAGCCGCGCTTTGGCTATTGATTTTATTTACATAATCAGTGATAGTTTACTAATATGTAAATATTTTGTTAATAAATAAAGAGTAGAAAAATTTTCTAGCTAGTCATATGGATGAAACAGATTTAGATAAGATTTTATATAAAACATCGGCTGAACTGCTTAGTTACAGCGATAGTTTTGAATCGCGCGCGCGTGACCGATTTGTTACTTATGTCAAAGAGCTTATAGAGTTGGGCTCGCATGATGAATATCAGAAAATGTTTCATAGTGATAAGATCATGCTCAATAAAAAGCCGCGCCGCCTGATGGACTTCATTGAAGTGGAATCATTTATTGATCGCGTCGAGATTGTGTCGCTGAACGAAGAGGTCACAGCAGCGCTTGTCCCATTGATCAAAGGTGATAAAGGGTTCAAAACAGTCAAGCTTGATCCAGAACGCAATATGGTCGTTATCTCGTTACCGCCATTGACCATGAATGCCAAATTAGAACTGGCTGGCGCGGTTGAGGCAAAATGTAAAAGCTTTAGCAAAACGCTTGCCGCCGTCAAAGCCCAGACTGGTCAGCAAATTCGTGCAGGCATTAATAATGAATATATTTTTGGTCCTGACGCTGCCAAAGCGCAAAAGCAAATTGACAGCATCATCAAGCATTATGTGACGTATTCTCAGCTTATCATGATGGCAAAAACAGAAACGATTATTGGTAAATATTCGCCGCAAAACCCCGAAGAAAAGAAACTATATGCCTCAGTCGCTAAAGTACGCGGTTATGTAAAATAAGCTCTCTCGTGAGATGTCTATTCGGGGTTATGCTTTACCGGCAGTAATTTTCTTCTTGGGATCGTAAAACGGTTTTTCAACAACGACCGCATGACGTCTGCCAGTTGCTGTCTCGACGCTCAATTCGGTGCCTAATTCTGCTGCCGCCAGATCAACCATGCAAAGCGCAATATTTTTTTCAAGCCGTGGCGAATAGACGGCTGAGGTAACTTTGCCAACGGTCGCCCCTTCCAACTTTAGCGGCCAGAAGGTTGTATTTGGCCCGGTCAGACGGTCGCCATCCATAACAATGCCAATCTGTTTACGGCTAATCCCCTTATCGCGGATATCATGCAAGGCGGCTTTGCCAATAAAGTCATGCGGGGCGTCAAGATTGATGAGCCGATCCAGCCCTAATTCATAAGGATTGGTTTTGATATCCATGTCAGCGTGGTAAGATAGCATACCGCCTTCAATGCGGCGAATAGATGAGGTATGGCCAGGCTTCAATCCAAAAGGTTGACCTGCGGCCATGATCTTCTCCCATAGCTCACTTCCGCGTGTGCCATCTTGCAGGTATATCTCATAGCCTAATTCGCTTGACCATCCTGTCCGTGATACAACCAGCTCAATGCCATCTAGTTCCAGATGCCGAAGCCAGTAATATTTCATCGTCTCAATCTCATCGCAAAAGAGCGCTTTCATGATATCCATTGAGCGCGGCCCTTGAAGCTGAAGCGGTGATACATCAGGCTCACATATCTCGACGTCCATATCGGCATGAGTGGCAACGCCTTGCGCCCATAGCAAGACATCACTGTCAGCTAAGGAAATCCAGAATTTATTTTCTTCAAGACGGAGCAGAACAGGGTCATTGATCACACAGCCCTCGGCATTAGTGATAATAATATATTTGCACTGGCCAATGGCCATTTTGCTTAAATCTCGTGGCGTCAGCATTTGAACAAATCGCGCGGCATCGCTGCCTGTGATCTGAACCTGACGTTCGACGGCAACGTCACAAAGGATAGCTTCATTGACCAGATTCCAAAAATTTTGCTCAGGATCGCCAAAATCACGCGGAATATACATGTGATTGTAAACCGAAAATCCGGCGGCACCCCATTTCACGGTTGCATCAAAAAAAGGCGACTTTCTGATCTGCGTTCCAAAACCAAAATCTTCAGGACTAGTCATCGTCAACTCCATAAGGTGATAACTTGCGGCATGACCCTGATGTAATTCGTTCAAGGGGCAATGAAAAGGGGGAGGCATAATTAAATCAGCAATTAAACGCCAGGCACAGCCGCAAGGCAGGATAAGACGGCAATGATGGCGTTAGCCTTTTATCCGATATTGAAAGAGATGCTCATAATGCGGTTGCATTCGGCGGTGGACGCGCTGCACCCGAAAAGGCGCATCTTTAATTTCTACATATTTGCGGATTTGCGGTTTGAGTCCGGTTGAGCCGCGCAAATTATCATGGAAACTGCCGCCATCCCACCAGCTATACGCGCTATTGCTATTGCCGCGCTCCCAGCTTAGTGCCTCAGGGATAAAGGGTATCCCAACAGCATCACAAAATGCCGCCACAACCTGTTCGGGGCGCTCAAGCAAATCATCACTATCAATCACCGGTGGCGGGGTTCCATGATGCGCTGTCAGCAGATCAAATAACGCTCTCTGTTCGGGAAAGCCGACCTCTGTCTCGTCAAAATCTGGCCATTTATCATAGATAGAAGAAATGGTTTTTGCAGGGTCGCGGATAAGAAAAGCATGGGTGAAATGATCAAGAAAAGGGATCGTCCACATATGATTAATGTAATGCGGAAAGTCTTTGATAAAGAGGGGGGAGCGTTTTGCCCGGTCTTGAATATGTTGCCACACCGAATTGATCGTAAGCCCAGGTGTAGTTTTATCACCAGGCTGAAAGCGCGACCATAACGGGTCCTCGCCTTGATACCAAGCTTCGCCAAATGGCTCATGCAGGCAATCGAGATCACCACGCTGTTTCATCATCCATTCAAAGGCCGTCGAGGTAGATCGCGGAATTGCCCATAAAGCGATGATTTTATTCACTTTAAGCTCTCCAATAACGTCCCTTGCTGCGTCATTGGCGCAATGCCAATATCTTTCATCATCCGCCAATAAAGCGCTGTGTCATTGCCAATAATTGGCTTGCCCAGAAGCGCCTCCAGCTGGCGTTCAAGGTGGATAGGGCGCATCGGTATGCCATCAGCGCCAGCCCGAAAATTGCACATGCCATTGATCAGAATAGCATCCGCTTGCGGCGCTTTTTCAGCCACATAAGTAAAGCTTTTTTCGGCTAGATCAGCATCAAAGACCCAGCGCTTTGCGTTGACCGCCTCTTGGCTTTCAAACCATCCTTGATCATGAAAATTACCTGCCCAGAGAACATCAAATCCGGCCTCTTGCAAAAACCCTACGGTGCCTTGCCACCATTCAGGCCAGTGATAAGCGGCATTCAAGGCAACTTTTTCAACATTCAGCGCGCGCAAGGCCTCTACCATAGCGTATCCCGACATATGAAAAGGCGTTTCATATTTATCCGATAAGTTTTGGCAATGCTCTCTGATACCATCAACCCCAAGCCCGCTCGCATGCACCCAGTTCGAGCCAACCTGACCACACACATCAACGCCATTTCTCGACATGCAGTGGACAAAGTCCTCCAGCATATTGAAGTTCTGTTTACGCTGATCAAGGCTATGCACATAATCCGGCACATGCAGCATCCAGCCGTGAACGCCAACACTTGGTGGGCTCATGCGGAGGAAATCAGAAGGCGCGGCATCGAAATCAAATGGCGGGCAGGTAAAGCCAACCTGATAGGGAAATAATTTATGCTCGCTTACCCATTTTTCAGGCATTAAATACTGATCAGCCATCAATCGCCTCCCTCATCCAGCGTTGTAGGTGCATCACAGGATGTTCTGAAGTAACGCCTCCATTAGGGTCAATCACCAATGGCCCGGGATGATATCCGCGTGAGCAAAGTCCTCTTTGTACCGATTCTACCAGCTCAATATCTTCTGCAACCGTTGTTTCCCGATCTTGCTCTGCCAGCGCTCGCACGGCTGTGTTTTCTGCCCCATTAACCGAATACCAGCCGCGCCAGACAACAACATGATCAGCATCAATGGCGCGCCAGTGATAGGTGTTGAGAACATTGCCGGGATAGACCTGAAAGCTGAACATTGGCCATAGATACCAGCTCGAATATTGATCAAAATGGTTAAATCCTGACTGAATATCATAGGTCATATC
>NZIT01000013.1 GCA_002691725.1 SAR116 cluster bacterium
CATTGCTGCTCAACATACGCTTTATATTTCTCCTGAATTATTGATCTGGACAGTATCAGGGGAGGTTTTGCTGGTGGTAATTCTAGGCGGTATAGGCACCTTGGTTGGGCCTGTCATTGGCGCTATTATCCTCATCATGATGAAACATGAATTATCCAATTATACCGATTACTGGCATATGATTGTCGGGGTTGTTCTGATCTTAGCGGTGCTGGCGGGCGGCCGAGGGGTTTATGGCCAGATCGAAGTTTGGCTAGAAGCCTTTTTCAAACCAAAAGCGCCAAAAAACCCAAAAGTAAAGGAGCAAGACCTTGCTTAAGGTTGATCAGCTATCAAAGGATTTTGGCGGGCTGCAAGTCATCCGCGACCTGTCTTTTCAGGTTACTGATGGCGAAAGACGGGTCATATTGGGCCCTAATGGCGCCGGCAAGACAACGCTGTTTCATTTACTAACAGGCGTTGAGCAAGCCAGTTCAGGCAATATATTTTTTGCTGGCACCGATATTAGTTCCATGGACGCGGTTGGACGCGCCAGCATCGGCATTGCCCGTAGTTATCAAAAAAATAATCTCTTTGAAAACCTCACCATTCGGGAAAATCTGATGCTTGCCGCCAGCGCCGCGACAGGCAAATCCAACTGGTTTTTGCGTGATTCTAGCCACCATGCCGATGTGAGATCGCGCATTGAAGAAACCGCTGAAATGGTTGCGCTAAGTGATCAGTTGGACATCATGGTTAATGCTATTTCATATGGGTGCCGCCGCCAATTAGAGGTCGGTTTAGCCTTGGCCACCAAGCCGTCTTTGTTATTAATGGATGAACCAACATCAGGCGTTGGCCCGGCCATGATTGACAGATTTCATCACCTGCTTGATAGCTTGCCCAGAGATATCACCGTCTTGATTATCGAACATGATATGGATTTAGCGTTCAGTATTGCTGACCGCATCACGGTTCTGAACTTTGGGGAAAAAGTATTTGAGGGCACGCCAGCAGAAACTCGCGGTAACGCAACGGTCAGACAAATCTATCTAGGTGAGGCAAAATAACGATGCTTGAACTCGATCAGATAGAAAGCGGATATGGTGAGACTAAGGTGCTACATGGGGTTAGCTTGACCATTGCGGCAGGCCAGACCCATGCTGTGCTTGGACGCAATGGTGTTGGCAAAACCACGACCCTGAAAACCGTGGCAGGACAGATACCCACTGATCACGGCGCTATCCGTTTGCGCGGCGCGGATATCCATACTCTGCCGTCATATGCGATCGCCCAGCAAGGCATAGCCTATGTTCCCGAAACGCGAGATATTTTTGGGGCTTTGACGGTTCGGGAAAATCTGCAACTAGCCAGCCGCTTAGCAAAACCAGAAGCAAGCTGGACGATTGAAGATACCATTCAGTTTTTCCCACAACTGGCGCAACGCCTTGATCATGGCGGGCATCAATTATCTGGCGGTGAGCAGCAAATGCTGGCAATCGGGCGCGCCTTAATGACAGGGCCTGATATTCTGATCTTGGATGAGCCAACAGAAGGCTTGGCGCCTATCATTATTGAAGCGATTTTTGAAAAATTAGCTGATCTTAAATCACGCGGTATGACCATTTTACTGGTTGAGCAGAACTTGCATTTTGCCCTTAGACTTGCTGATCAGGTTAGCTTGATGAGCCGGGGGCAAATTGTCTGGCAAGGCACCCCTGAGTCAATAAAGACCGACCACAAATCGCAAGCACGTTGGCTTGGTGTTTAATCTGAACCATAGCCACGCTCAATGGCTTCACTCACAGCCGCCGCATCAAGGGTCAGGGTGAAAACAAGGCTTCCCCCCCCTTCGGTAACGGTTGTTATATCATTAGTGGTGGTTAAACGTGCCATTGATCTAAATCCTTTCCTGTTACCTGTTAGATAATGTCATAGCCGAGGTCAGCGACAGGCAGGACCTGCAAACCATCAGCGAAGCCTTCACCGAAATAGTTCCGCACAAGGCTCAGATCGGTTACCTGGTTTGTCGCAAAATCAAAATCAGAATAATACTCACCGACATAGTGTTTTAATTCTTTATTCAAAGTTCCATCACTATTAACGTTTGAGACATGATCTCCATCGATCCAGTTGATGGTTAGTATTGTACCTGCTTCTGTTCCAGTTGCACCATCTTCTCTACCGCCGCCACATCCGGTCAGGGCCAGGCCGGAAAGCGTCCATAAATAACTGCTCCGCGAAAGGGATGCTTTAATGGAATGTGATCCTGACTGGCAAGGGTCAGGCCAGAGCGGCCGCAGGTTTGCTAATGAGGAGGCATGCCAGTGGGGCAACCACATAAGCCCCGTGGCGGAATGACTATCGCGAGTATCCTTTGAAGCGCCCAGAGAAGGGATAGTGATATCCCAATCAAGGGCGCCGTTTTTACCATTCTTAGACAAAACGGTGGTCTTTCTTCATTAATTAAAAACGTAATAAAGACCCACTCACTAAATTATATAACGCAACCATTTGCCCTGATTTAAGGGGCGACTTGCTTAAAGCAAGATAACTTGAAGTTCTATATAATCGGCAAATTAAACTCTAATAACGACATCTGCGCAATAAATAATTTTACCGTGTTTGATGAAAGCAAGATTTGACTCGATCCGTTCCCCCTTGAGTGAACGGATTTGTGGTGTGCTTTTGATTTATGCTGTTTCGGGGGTTTGGCAGGTTACGGTTATTTTGTTAGTAGCTTTGAGGAGATTTCCACCACGGCCTCAAAAGAGACATCAGCCTGATCGGCGCAGACTTTCTCCGGTGATACGGCAAGGGCAAGGGCATTGAGCTTGCGGCGGGCGGTCTTACGGGCTTCATCAAGGCTCATTAAGGCTCATGGAGGCTCATGTCGTCGGCATTAACGATGGGTTCATAGACCTCGCACTGGCAGATCAACTGGCTGAAGAACAAAACTCCGTTGTCCTTGCGGAGTGATGCGCAAAAGAAAGCCTTTTAATTTTCGATCACGGATAATATAGTTTTTCCTGCGGGTTCGGGCTCGTGAGACCAGCAATAGGGTAGGGGAACAGATTGTCATCATGACCTCCTTTTTTAGGGTAAGATTCGCTCTTGAACCCTCCCAATTTCAAAAAGTGTCATGATGATTACTAAATTTTATCAATATTTTAACAGCCATACTGCGTGATTGATATGTTATAGTATTGGTCACGTTAAGGGGACGGTATGAGGATAATATGCGGCTGATCACATGTAAATATAATGGCGTTACCATAGCAGGAGTGCTGGCTGATGATCAGGTCATTGTCAAAGCAGAAGGCGATGATGCGATCTATGCTGTCCGCCAAATGATTGAACAAGAACAGGGCGCGACGCCATGGTTAGGCGGTGATGCCACTATCCCTCTCAATGCCGTTAAGCTCTTAGCCCCTATTCCTGAACCTCGGCGAAATATATTTTGTGTTGGGCTGAATTATCATGATCATGCCAAAGAATATCACGCCTCCGATTTTGATAAATCTGATAAGCCTGCAATTCCCTCTGCGCCTGTTATATTCACCAAAGCCACAACTAGCGTCATAGGGCCTGATGCCCCCATTCGGTCTGACCTCGATTATAGCAAATCTGTTGATTATGAATGTGAGCTATGTATTGTTGTCAAAAAAACCGCGCATCAGGTGAAGGCGGCGGCGGCTGAGGATTATATTTTTGGCTATACCCTGCTTAATGATGTCACGGCGCGGCAAATCCAACAAGATCATAATCAGTGGTTTCTGGGCAAAAGCCTCGATAGTTTTGCGCCTATGGGGCCGGCCATCGTCACCCCTGATGAGCTGCCTGATATGGGAAGCCGGCAAATCTCTACCACCGTTAATGATGAGCTAAGACAACAATCCACCTTGTCTCAACTGATTTTTGATATCCCGACCTTAATCGAAACGCTGACTAAAACTATGACGCTCTTGCCCGGTGATATTATTGCCACCGGAACACCTGTTGGCGTTGGTCTTGGCTTCACGCCACCGAAATTTCTCAAAGCCGGTGATCACGTCACCGTCTCTTTTGATGGTATTGGTGATTTGACCAATCCGGTGATATAATGCGCCGAAACAACAGAGAAATATAGCTATGCCAACACCAGAGATTACCTATATTCAGCATCCCTTAATCCAACATAAGCTGACGCTGATGCGGGATAGCAATACCCCATCATCCGATTTTCGCCAGCTCTTGCGTGAGATTAGCCACCTGATGGCCTATGAAGTCTGCCGTGATCTGGACACCGAAATGGTTCAGATCAATACCCCGCTAGAGGCCATGGCATCAC
Source organism: SAR116 cluster bacterium (assembly GCA_002691725.1). Taxonomy (GTDB): domain Bacteria; phylum Pseudomonadota; class Alphaproteobacteria; order Puniceispirillales; family UBA1172; genus UBA12202. Next base: position 4,310 of record NZIT01000013.1, read on the forward strand.
CTAAACTGAAAGGCAAAAAGCTTTGTCTTGTGTCCATCTTGCGCGCTGGCAACGGTCTCCTTGAAGGTATGCATGAGCTTGTCCCATCGGCGCGGGTTGGTCATATTGGGCTTTATCGTGATCCGGAAACCTTGAACCCTGTTCAATATTATTTGAAATTGCCCGATCAGATAGATATGCGTCTTACTATTGTTGTTGACCCTATGCTGGCGACTGGCCATTCGGCGATAGCAGCGGTTCAGCGATTGAAAGAAAACGGCGCGTCACATATTAAGTTCGTCTGTCTGTTAGCGGCACCAGAAGGCATTGATGCTTTTGCGTCCGCGCATCCAGATGTGCCAATCTATACCGCCGCCATAGACCGTGAGCTTAATGATCATGGCTATATCATGCCAGGACTAGGCGATGCTGGTGACCGGATTTATGGCACTAAATAACAGCAGCTTAATCATGGCCGCAGCTTAATCATGACCAATATCAAAATTATTCCCTGCTTTATCGACGCCATTAATCAGATATAGCGGCCGTGTCCCGTAGCCTTGCTTAGGGTGTTTTTTGCCAATCTCTGCCCCTAAGACATGATCATAATAACTCGATGCTGGCATCAGCCGAATGATAAAGGCGGCACGGCGGCGATCAGTCTGATTAGCGGTCGAGCCGTGAATCATATAAACATCATGAAAAGAAACCTGTCCTGCCCGAATGATTAACGGGGTGGCCGTATCAGCATCAAAATGCTCTTTGTCACAAATCAAATTAATGGTTTTATCATCACCCTCAACCCAAGAATGGCTGAATAGTTTATGCGCTTTATGTGAGCCGGGGATAAACTGCATAGGCCCATTATCTGCTGTCACATCATCTAAAGGTATCCAAACCGTCAGCACTTCAAGCGGTTTAATGGGATAATACTCACCATCTTGATGCCAAGGCGTTTGCTTGCCGCCAAAGGCTGGCTTACCAAAAATGGTTGTGCCCCATAAGATAATATCCTCACCAATCAACTGGCTGGCGGTCGAAACAATGCTGGGATGGGCGGCAAACTCAAGCCATTTTTCAGACCCAATAACGCCCATAGAGCCACCATTTGTTTGATGAGGTGCCATCATGATATCCGATTGCAGATGACTGTTTCGGTCAAGTAATACCTGATATTCTTCGCGCATTTCGGCAATCAGCTCAGCTGGCAATTCCCATCTAGGAACAATCCAGCCTTGTTCTTTATAGGTGCTAAGCTCGGCCTTGGTCAGCTGTGTATCCATCATTATATCCCTTATTCTGCTCCCCCATATTAGTCTTGTCTAAATTTTTACACAGATTTCTGTTAAAACAAGTCTTTTATCATCACTATTGCTTGCGTGCTTGTTCAGGATGTCAGTTTTGCTATCGTGGACGAATGTGAGATATGAGGAGATCAAGGTATGACGCAAAAAGCAAACTTGGCCGCATTGTTCGGCGCCACCGATGCCAGCACTTTTTTAGGATTGGCGGCGGTCTCACTGACTGATCATATTGACGCGTCCTCTGTATTTTTGGGGGTGCCTTGCGCCACACCCTATGCCGCTGTTGGTGCTTATGCAGCTCAAGGCCCTGCCTCAATTCGCAAGGGCGGCGCTTCACTAACCGCTAATCTGGATAGATATAATTTTGATCTTGGCGGCCCTGTCTTCCCCAACGGCGTCAAAGCCGCTTGTGATGCTGGCGATCTGAGCTGGAGCGATGAAGATTTTGCTGCTAATCGGGCGCTAATCAGTAATGCCATTAAACATATCATTGCCCATAAAGCTGTGCCTGTTTTGGTTGGCGGCGATGATTCTATCCCTATCCCGATGCTGGCAGCGTTAGCAGAGACAGGAAAACGCTACACCATCCTTCAAATTGACGCGCATATTGATTGGCGGGATACACATATGGGGGAGGATATGGGATTATCATCAACGATGCGGCGAGCCTCTGAGATGCCGCATATTGATACCATTATTCAAGTCGGCGCGCGAGGCATTGGCTCTGCCCATCCCGATGATATGGCGGCGGCATGCGCATGGGGAGCGCAATTTTACCCAGCCGATCAGATCATGACCGACGGCATTGCCCCTGTTCTCAACGCTATTCCTGATGATCAAGAGCTGGTGATCTGTTTTGATATTGATGCGCTTGATCCATCCCTTGCGCCCAACACCATTGGTCGAGCCCCTGGCGGATTGATGTATCATCATGCTCTTGGTCTGATCAAAGGGGCGGCGGCAAAGACCCGTATTGCGGCCATGGATTTTGCTGAGATTCTGCCAGAGGCCGATATTGATGGTATTGGTGGATTGACCGTATCACGACTAATCGCTGCCAGCATGGGCATTCTCGCTCGACAGGAAGCTGAATAAGATGCTGGCTGATACCTGCTGAATTAACAGCCTGAATCAACAGCCTGTTTGGGCTTTCAGCTCTTCTATGGTTTTGATCAGCTCACGTTCACGGCGGAGAATGCTTTCCACCGAGACGCCAGATGACTGGCTCGATAGTTTGACTTTTTCCTTTGCCAGAATCTGAAGCTCAGCCCGAATAGTTGATAAAGTTGCATCAAACTGACTGCGCGCCACATCCTTATCTTGTTGCTTTAGCACACAAGCTTGATAGGCGCTGCTATCAGGTTCAAGCCCAAAGCCTTGCGCACAAATCATATCAGGCGTCAGTGGTGATACCTGACAACTGGCTAAAGCGGCTGATCTGGTCACAGATATTAGCATAATAATAATCAGGAGTTTCAATGGTGATGGCATATACCCTATCCTAACTCAATTCCGTGATGAATAGATTTACCAATATTTGGTGATGAGTCAAATTAACCAAAAAAGGACAACTAACCGTTTCGCAAAAGGGTTGCAGTTCATGCTAAAGCACGGTCATATAGAATGTCAAAAAGGGAGGCTTTTATGAAACCGTTAAAACGACCTGTGAAAACTATGGTGGCAGAGGCGCGCAACCGCATCACTGAATATACCGCGGCAGAGGCGATGGATTTACATAATAAAGATGATGTTGTGATTGTTGATATCAGAGATATTCGTGAGCGTCAGAAACTGGGGTTTATTCCTGGAAGTTTTCACGCTCCACGCGGCATGCTAGAGTTCTGGGTTGATCCGGAAAGCCCTTATTTCAAGGATGTTTTTGGTCAGGATAAACGCTTTGTTCTGCATTGTGCATCAGGCTGGCGATCCGCATTAAGTGCTGCAACATTGCAAGATATGGGGTTTGAAGCTGCCCATATTGATAGCGGATTTAACGGCTGGGTTGAGGCTGGCGGCAGCGTTGAGAAGCCTGAGCCATCGCGGTAATCGCTAATATCTTTTTCACCCGTATCTTTTATGAAAAGGGAGATGCCGTGATGTCGTCATCTGCACCTATTGCCTATATTGAACGGACGACAAGTTATTATTTAGGGCTTGGCTATGATAATCCTTATCAATGGGCGCGGTTTGATGATGTGCCTTTTGCGCGGCCAGCAAAGCCGCTTGATCAGATGCGAATAGCTATTGTGACGACCGCCGCTATCTATCACCCTGACAAAGGCAATCAAGACCCGGGCGCGCCATATAATGCTGATGCCAAGTTTTATGATGTCTATCGCCAGCCGATGTCACCGCCACCTGATCTGCGGATATCGCATATTGCCATTGATCGAGACCATACAACCGCCGCAGATATGGGAACATATTTCCCCATTAAGGCGCTAAACCATGCCGCCACAAAAGGCAGGATTGGTGCTATTGCATCTTGGTTTTATGGATTTCCAACCAACCGCTCGCAGCGCACACATATTGATATTGATGTGCCAAAACTGGTTTCCATGATAACAGAAGATGATGTTGATGGGGTTGTTGCTATCCCGAATTGTCCGGTTTGTCATCAATCGGTGGCGCTTGCTATGCGAGGGCTGGAGGCGGCAGGTATTCCAACGGTCATCATGGGATGCGCGAGAGATATTATTGAGCATGTAGGCGTGCCGCGATTTTATTTCTCAGACTTTCCCTTGGGCAATAGTTGCGGCCGTCCGCATGATCAAGCCTCTCAACAGCAAAGCCTTAATCATGCGCTTGACTTGTTAGAGCAGGCTTCTGCCCCCCGAACAACGAAAACCTCACCACTTCAATGGCAAGGCAAAGCTGACTGGAAATCTGATTACTCCAACATTAACAAACTAAGCCCTGATGAGATTGCCGCCAAACGCGCCGCCTTCGATAAAAACAAGGCGGTTGCGGCAAATATACGATCATCTTGATAGGAATAATCCCATAATGAGGTTATACTGATCAATATCAGGAAATGGTGCCCTGACGCTAGCTTAATAGGTTAATATGACATTATGATATATCTGCATAAACTTTTACCTGTTCTGGTTAGCCCTTTATTTATCAGCCTTGTTCTCATCATCTTTTTTATTCTGACACGGCGGCGGCGCTATGGGATCATGGCTTTTGTCATCATAGTCATTGCGGCAATGCCGATCACTGGCAACAGCTTAATAAAATATTTGGAAAAAGGTCAGCATTTTCAGTCACTCGACACTTTACCTAACGCTGATGCTGTTGTTGTCTTGAGTGGCATGGTGCGGCGCATCCCAACCGATGACGGCATTGTCATGGAATGGAATGATGCAGTCGATCGGATATTTGCTGGCATTGATGCTATGAAAGCTCATAAAGCCCCTATACTTATTCTTACTCGCGGCATTTTACCTTGGCAGAAAGGCGTGCCAGAGGGCGATATTCTGGCCGATACCGCAAAACAGGCAGGTATCCCAACCAGCCGTATTCACCTAACCGATATTGTTGCAAACACCGCCGAGGAAGCGGTGGCAATTAAAACTATGCTGGCGCCGTCTGAGCCGACTATTATTCTGATTACATCAGCCTTTCATATGCCTCGTGCCCAACATATCTTTGAAGGCAATGGCTTTACCGTTATCCCACATGCTGTTGATTTCAGGTCTGGTGGCGGGTCTTTTTCTGTCATGAAATTTATTCCGCAGGCATCGGGATTAAGCCAAACATCATTTGCTATACGTGAGCTAATCGGTCGATTATGGTATCTGATCAGATATTAGTAAAATCCTATGAGGGTGAGCATGACAACGACATTAGACCTTAATTTTGTCAGGCAACAATTTCCTGCTTTTTCAGAAGCAAGCCTGGATGGGCAGGCGTTTTTTGAAAATGCCGGCGGCTCATATATGTGCCGGCAGGTCATTGATCGCTTCGCAACGATTTTTCACCAGCGTAAGTTACAGCCCTATTATGCCTTTAAGGCATCGGCTGAGCTTGGCACGGAAATGGATCAAGCTCATGAACGCATGGCGCGCTATCTCAATGTTGGGGCTGATGAAGTCATGTTTGGCCCATCGACATCACAAAACACCTATGTGCTGGCGCAGGCATTATTGGCGCGGATGACCGCAGGAGACGGCATTATCGTTTCTGGACAAGAGCATGAGGCTAATGCTGGTGTTTGGCGGCGGCTTGAGGCAAATGGGATGCGTGTCCTTATCTGGGAAGTCAATACCGATACCGGTGAACTTGATTTGGATGATCTGAAACAATTATTAGATGATCGCATTACTATGGTCGCCATGACCCATTGCTCGAACCTTGTGGCGGATATTAATCCGGTGCGCGATATTGCGGATATCGTTCATGCCGCCAATGCTATCTTGCTTGTTGATGGGGTGTCTTATTGCCCGCATGGTCTGCCAGATGTTGATGCGCTAGGGGCAGATATCTATCTGTTTTCCAGCTATAAAACCTATGGCCCACATCAGGGGGTGATGGTCATACGCAAATCGGCCACTTCTGTGCTTGAGCCGCAAAGTCATTATTTTAACCGTGATGTTCCATCAAAATGGATGACACCAGCAGGCCCTGACCATGCTCAGATAGCCGCTATGAACGGTATGCTAGATTATTTTGATGCGCTGGATAAGCATCATGGCGGCAGCGATGATGCGATGCGGCCACGGCGTGTTGAAACGCTTTTCCATACGGCTGAACGCAGCAATCTTAAAATGCTTTTGGATTATCTGGGCAACCGCAATGATCTGCGCCTGCTGGGGCCGAATGACCCTGAACGGCGGGCGCCAACCGTTAGCTTTGTCTCATCCCGGCACAGCTCACAAGACTTGGGACAGAAACTAGCTGACCGCAAGATTATGGCTGGAGCAGGTGATTTTTATGCTGTCCGATTATTGGAGACCATGGGAGTATCCCCAGAAGATGGCGCTGTTCGGCTGTCTTTTGTTCATTACACAAGCCCCGATGAGATCAAACAGGCTATCGCCGCGCTTGATGATATTCTATGATTGATAGCGCTTATGGAACAGCCTGATCAGTCGGCGGTGATGCCGAAACAAATCACTAATTATGCCATTTTTGGACTAATTGTGCTTGGCCTGACATGGGGCTTATTTTTCTCTTTATCGCGGATTGCAGGTGAGACCGGGATTGAGCCTCTGGTGATCCTAAGTTTTGCTCTGCTTGCTGAGATTCCGATCTTTGGCGTCATCTGCTTGGTGCGAGGGCGATATCCGCGCTTGTTCCGGCCAACCAGCTTAATCTTTTATCTGGTCGCTGGTATTTTGGGATATATGATCCCTGCCGTATTAGAGCTTTATTCTGCGCCTTTGATTGGTGCTGGGCTACTCACCATTGTCGTGTCAATTTCGCCAATCATTACCATGATTTTTGCTTTTCTGATGAAGACCGACGTGCTGAGCCGCCGTAAAGTCATGGGCATCATCCTTGCCAGTATAGCCATGATGCCAATTTTACTGGGCGAAAACCTATCTATCCCTGTTCCGGAAATGGCAATGATAGGGCTGATCGTCGCCTGTCTCGTGCCGCTATGTTATGGCATTTATCATAATGTGATTTCAAAGTTCTGGCCAAGCGGCGAAGATGGCTGGCAACTAGCAAGCGGTGAGGCCGTGGTCGGCTTTTGCACCATCATGCCGATCACTTTCCTGATTTATGGATTTGACCCAATGCCAATTATCGAAACCGGCTTATGGTGGGTGATGATCGGCTATGTTGTCTTGAGTGCAATTTCTATTTATCTGTATTTCTATCTCATTGATAAAGGTGGACCTATTTTTGTCAGCCTGGCTGGCTTCATCTCGCTGATTGCTGGTGTTGGCTTTGGTATGGTGTTTTTTGGCGAAACCCATCCATGGTGGATGCTGGTTGTATTATCGCTCATGATTTTTTCCATCTGGCTGGCAACCTCATCTGATCAAGATAGCCCCAATCATTCATGATTGTTTGAGGATGATTGTTATGGTCAAACCGATTGCTTCAACGTAAAATCATAATAATACGACACGATAAAAATACTAATGAGTAAGGATGAATATCATGACTATGACATGCGGAGAAGCCACGATACGGTTATTGTCACGCTATGGGGTTAGCCATGTCTTTGGCATACCCGGTGTTCATACATTGGATATGTGCAGAGGCTTGACTGGCGGCGAAAACGCTGGTGCTGTTCAGCATATTCAGGCACGGCATGAGCTTGGGGCAGGCTTTATGGCCGAGGGCTGGGCGCGCGCCACTGGCGAGGTAGGGGTCGCTATTGTCATCTCTGGCCCTGGCGTGACTAATGCGACGACTGCCTTAGCGCAATGCTATGCTGAAAGCTTGCCGATGTTGCTGATCTCGGCAGAACCACCATCAGATACGCTTGGCAAAGGCTGGGGCGTCTTGCATGAAATTACTGAGCAGAAAAAAGTCACTGAACCAATAACCGCGTTTTCAGCAACGGCGATGCGGCCTGCGGACATCCCTGATTTAATGGCTAGAGCATTTTCTCATTTTGCCAGTGAAAGGCCGCGGCCATGTCACATTTCCATCCCTATTGATGTTCAGGCCATGCCAGTTGATGAGATGTGGGAGCCGATTGCTTTACCGCCACGTCCTGCCTGCCAGCTTGATATGATCAGGCAAGCCGCAAAGCTACTGACTCATGCCAAAAACCCGCTTATCATGGTTGGTGGAGGTGCCGTCGATGCGGCTGATGATATTCGCGCTATTGTGGAAACACTGGGCGCGATTGTAACGACATCAACCGCCGGTAAGGGCATTGTTCCAGACGATCATCCGCTATCATTATCGGCAGGGGTCGTGACGGCTGATGGTCATGATATTATCGCACAAGCCGATGTTGTTCTGGCTGTTGGAACGGAACTTGCGGAAACCGATAGTTTTGCAGGGCCGCTCCATATTCCGGGTCAGATCATTCGCGTTGATATTGATCCATTAAAAATAACGGATCAGTTTCTGGCCACTATCGGCATTGTCTCCGATGCTGGCATTGCCATGCAAGCGCTTAAAGATGCTATCGCCGGACATAGTGAGCAGATCAGCACACAGAATAAAGCCATCATTGCCTCAGCGAAAGCCGCGATCAGCACAAAACTAAATGCCTCCGAAAAACAACATGTTCGTTTGCTGGCATTGATGCGGGCGGCTTTGTCCGATCACACCATCATATCAAATGATGCTTGCCAGATTGCCTATACGGGAACATTTGCTATCCCGTCACGCGCCCCAAGATCATGGTTTTTCCCAGCTGGATATTGTGCGCTTGGCAATGCGTTGCCAAATGCGATTGGCGCTAAAATGGCAAAGCCGGATCATGATGTTGTCGCCGTCGCAGGTGATGGTGGATTTATGTTCACCATGCCCGAATTGCTGGTTGCCGCCGAATATCACATGCCAATCCCGATGATCATTTGGGATAATGGCGGCTATAAACAGATCAGAGATGATATGGATGCCCGGCAAATTTCACGAGTTGGGGTTGAAGGGATAACCCCTGATTTTGAATTGCTGGCAAAGGCGTGCCATTGTCATTTTATCGCTCCCAAAGACGCGGATCAATTTACCACTGGCCTGAAAGCAGCATTAGCAGCAGACAGACCCACGCTTATTCATATTTGTGAAAATGATGATTGGTTATGCCAGTGACAGAAATATCGAAAATGTCATTTTTTGTCGAAAAATTTATATCTGATGATATAAACTAAGCGAAGCTATTATTGACAATACTGATCAAGATGTGGTGTCAAAATTAGTATTGGAAATCATATCAAATTATCCATAAGGCCATGTTAGCATATATGGCGGTTTAGCAAATTAGTGAATACATACAGGACAAATATATGTGCGGCATTGTAGGACTTTTTCTTAAAGATGATGCAATGAAACCACAGCTTGGTGAAATGCTAAGTGCGATGTTGATTACGATGACTGATCGTGGGCCGGATAGCGCCGGTATTGCAATTTATGGGGATGAGTCTAAAGGCATGACAAAGCTGACCATTCAGTCGGAGCAGCCTGATGTCGATTTTCCCGCCCTCGAGAAGCATCTCAATGATCATGCCAATCTCAACAGCAAAACACTCAACATCATCGCTAAAGATACCCATGCGGTGATGAGCGTGGCTGATGCGGAGGGGGATATGATCCTTGGCATCATCAAAAACCAGTTCCCAACGATCCGCATCATGAGCCAAGGCCAATCTATTGAGATTTATAAAGAGGTCGGACTGCCAAAAGATGTGGTGAGCAGATTTGCTCTGGCGCAAGCTGGCGGCAGTCATGGTATCGGGCATACCCGTATGGCAACCGAGTCGGCGGTCACAACGCTCGGCGCGCATCCATTTTCCACCGGCCAAGATCAGTGCCTTGTCCATAATGGGTCATTATCAAATCACAATATGATGCGCCGCAATCTGCGCGCTGAGGGGATTGATATTCAGACCGAAAATGATAGCGAAGTCGCCGCCGCCTATTTAACAGCGCGGATGAGTGATGGGGAAACACTGGGTGAGGCTTTAACCTCAGGTCTTAATGATCTGGATGGATTTTTCACCTTTGTTGTTGGAACAAAAACCGGCTTTGGCGTCTTGCGTGATCCCATTGCATGCAAACCTGCTGTCATGGCAGAAACCGATGCTTATGTTGCCTTTGGCTCGGAATATCGGGCGTTGGTCAATTTGCCAGCGATTGAGGCTGCCAGAGTGTGGGAGCCTGAACCAGCAGAAGTATATTTCTGGAGCCATTAGATGATGACAACAATAGATTTGACCGAACAAGGATTGCGCTATCTGAACGAAACCTTACAGCAGCAATCAGCAGGCACGAATCAGCAGGACTGGACCATCATAAATCCACGCGGCAGTCATGCGATTGCGGTTGGGCTAGACGCGCCTATCCAAGTGACGGTTAATGGCTCAACCGGATATTATTGCGGCGGCATGAATAAGCAAGCGACGATCATGGTGAAAGGCTCTGCTGGCCCTGGGGTTGCTGAAAACATGACATCGGGCATGGTTGTCGTTGAAGGTGATGCCAGTCAATATGCCGGGGCAACAGGTCATGGCGGCACGCTTGTGATTCGCGGTAATGCCGCCTCACGTTGTGGAATCTCGATGAAGGGCATTGATATTATTGTTGCCGGAAATATTGGCCATATGTCGGCTTTTATGGCGCAGAAAGGCAATCTGGTGGTGCTTGGTGATGCTGGTGAGGCGCTAGGGGACTCGCTATATGAAGCGCGGCTATATGTTCGTGGTTCAGTCAAAAGCCTCGGCGCCGATTGCATTGAAAAAGACATGAAAGATGAACATATCAAACAGCTGGCAGAGCTGCTTGAACGTGCTGATATGGATGCTGATCCGGCTAGCTTTCGCCGCTATGGCTCGGCACGTCAGCTCTATCATTTTGATGTTGATAATGTTTCAGCCTATTGAGGATAGCTATGACTGACCAAAACCACCCCCAAACTGAACCCAAGCCAGAATCGCATGTAGAATCTCGGGCAAAATCCCAAACAGAACCTGTTCAGTCAGCAACATTTACCAAAGCTGTCAATGCTGAGATCCGGCGTGCCGCCGATATGGGCATTTATGATATTCGCGGTGGTGGGGCTAAACGCAGTGTTCCGCATTTTGATGATCTGTTATTTTTAGGCGCCTCTATTTCGCGCTATCCGCTTGAGGGCTATCGGGAAAAATGCGCAACTAACGTCACTCTAGGCACGCGCTTTGCCAAAAATCCCATCAAACTTGATATCCCGATCACGATTGCCGGGATGAGCTTTGGGGCGTTATCAGGCGCAGCGAAAGAAGGCTTAGGCCGCGGGGCAACAGCCGCTGGCACATCGACAACAACAGGTGACGGCGGCATGACCGAAGAAGAACGCGGCCATTCTGACAAGCTCGTCTATCAATATTTGCCATCACGTTATGGCATGAATCCAGATGATCTGCGGCGCGCTGATGCGATTGAGGTGGTTGTTGGACAAGGCGCGAAACCTGGTGGCGGCGGTATGCTGCTTGGCCAGAAGATCAGTGATCGGGTTGCTGATATGCGTGATCTTCCTGCTGGTATTGATCAACGCTCGGCTTGTCGGCATCCTGACTGGACAGGCCCTGATGATCTGGAAATCAAGATTCTTGAGCTTCGTGAGATTACCGGCTGGGAAAAACCGATCTATATCAAGGTTGGCGGTGCGCGGCCGTATTTTGACACAGCGCTTGCCGTCAAGGCGGGGGCTGATGTTGTTGTCCTTGATGGTATGCAAGGGGGAACCGCGGCAACTCAGGATGTCTTTATTGAGCATGTCGGCATCCCGACACTTGCCTGCATTCGTCCTGCTGTTAAAGCTCTGCAAGAGCTGGGCATGCACCGCAAAGTGCAACTGGTTGTATCGGGCGGTATCCGCAATGGCGCTGATGTTGCCAAAGCCTTAGCCTTGGGTGCGGATGCGGTATCTATCGGCACAGCGGCACTGATTGCTATGGGTGATAATGACCCGAAATGGGAAGACGATTATCAAAAACTGGGAACAACCGCAGGTGCCTATGATGACTGGCATGAAGGGCGCGATCCGGCAGGCATTACCACCCAAGACCCCGAATTGGCGGCGCGGCTTGATCCTTTACTAGCTGGCAAGCGGCTGGCAAATTATCTTAAAGTAATGACTTTAGAGGCGCAGACGATTGCCCGCGCATGTGGCAAAAGTCACGTTCATAATCTGGAGCCTGAAGACCTTTGCGCGCTGACGATTGAGGCGGCAGCTATGGCGAGGGTGCCTCTGGCTGGCACAGATTGGATACCCGGAAAAGGCATATAAGATTAGGGGCATATAAGACTATCGACTGAGGGGAGAAAACTGATGGCTATTGATCTAGCAGAATATGGAAAGAAAAACGGTATTAAATATTTTATGATATCCTATACAGACTTGTTTGGATATCAACGCGCC
>NZIT01000014.1 GCA_002691725.1 SAR116 cluster bacterium
ATAAAAATGTTCGTATATCAGGCAGATCAAAAGAGATCATCAATCGCGGAGGAAAAAAATTCTATCCACGAGAGGTGGAAGAAATTCTATATACACACCCAAGCATCATCCATGCTGCCATTGTTGGTATTCCTGATGCAAGATTAGGTGAACGAAATTGCCTATGTGTTATACTTAAACCAGGAAAGTCATTAACCCTTGATGATTGTATTGATTTCCTCAAAGGGGAAGTGGCTACATATAAATTACCAGAATTTTTTGAGATTGTAGAAAACTTACCTTTCACCCCTACTGGCAAGTTGCAACGATTTGTCTTGGCAAAGCAAATGAGCGAAAAATTAGGGCTTATAAGTTAAAGAGTGAGATACTTTTTCTTAATTTTGTCTTCCTCTTTAAGGAAATCATTAACAGGGTTATGATAAACAATCTTGCCCTTAACCATAACAAAAACATGATCAGCAACAGCGGTAGCCAGTTTTAGATTCTGTTCAACAAGAAAAATAGTTACACCCGTTTCTTTAAGAATTTTTATAACCTTGGCCAACTCTTTAACAACCAGTGGCGCTAAACCTTGTGATGGTTCATCAAGAAGTATCAATTTTGGATCCATTATAAGTGCTCGGGCTATAGCTAGCATTTGCTGTTCTCCACCAGATAGTTGAGATCCTTTATTAGTTTCTCTAGCTTTAAGTGAAGGAAACAATTTTAAAAGCCTTGAAATAGACCATGAAGAATCAGGTTTATGATTGGCAACTTTAATATTTTCAATAACCGTTAAATCAGGAAAAATTAACCTACCTTCAGGAACATATGCGACTCCAGCTTTTGCAATATTATGAGGTTTCTTTCCAACAAGTTCATTATCAAATAGAGTAATATTGCCTTGAGCAGGTTCAGCCAGACCAATAACAGATTTTATAGTTGTTGATTTACCAACTCCATTTCTACCAATTAGAACGCCAATTGACCCCGTATCAATTTTCATATCTACACCTTGGAGAATATGTCCAAGCCCATAATAGGTATGAAGATTATTTATTTTAAGCATCCTCAAAACCTCCCAAATAAGCATCTTGTACAACTTTACTAGCTTTAACTTCTTCGGGATCACCGTCGGCAATTATCCGCCCTTGATGCAAAACAGATATCCTCTCAGCCAGATTAAAAACCACTTCCATATCATGCTCAACAAGAATGACAGTCAGGTCACCACTACTTAAAAGATCTTTCAAAATATCTACAGTACTTTGGGTTTCCTCCACAGATAAACCTTGAGTTGGCTCATCAAGCATAAGCAAAAGGGGATCTTGAGAAATTGCCATAGCGATCTCAAGAAGCCTCTGATCACCATGTGACAAAGTGTTAGAAGGTAGATAAGCAAGATCTGTTAATTTTAACTTTTCAAGGGCCAGTTCAGCTTTGTGCTTTGCTTCTGCAAGCACAGATGAACCTCCAAGAGGCAACCATGCGCCTTTTAACTTTGCTTGACTTGCAATAGAAATATTTTCTATTACAGACAATTCAGGAAAAAGATTCGTCAACTGAAAGGTTCTTGATATTCCAAATTTTACAATATCTTGCATCATCATTCCGGTAATATCTTTGCCATTAAAAAAGCATTTACCTCTAGTGGCAGGAAAAACTCCATTTATAGCGTTAAACAATGTTGATTTACCCGCTCCATTAGGTCCGATTACAGCGCGAACCTCGCCCTTCCGAACTTTCATATCGACATCACTTAATGCTTCAAGAGCACCAAAATGTTTGGTCAATTTTTGGCATTCAAGAATGTGCATGCCCAGATTCCGAAGGATTAGATTTGCTCTTTTTGCTTATTGTGGTGAAGATGCCCCAAATCCCCTGCGGGAAAAAAAGAACAAACATGATAAAGACAGTACCAAAAGCTAATGGCCATAATTGGGTGATTTCTGATAGCTCATGCTCAAGTAAAATAAAAAATATTCCTCCAATAATTGGGCCAATCAATGTTCCTGAACCACCAACAATAACCATGATTAAAACAGTGCCCGAAATAAGCCAGAAGAATAGTTCAGGTGACGCAAAGCCTGCATATGGGGTGAACAACGCCCCTGATAAGGAACCAAACATATATGACATAATGGCCACAAACCATTTATAATTTCTGACATTATAACCAAGTGCCTGAGTTTTCATTTCGTTTTCACGAATACCTGACAACACTTTTCCAAATGGTGAGTTAACAATATTTCTGCATATTAAAAAAGAAGCAATGAGAAAAGCTAGTACCATATAGTAATAGCCTATCTTACTTTGAAAAAAATCCAGCCCAAAAGGCCCTGCTGGACGAGTTATTCCTGGTAGCCCGTTTGACCCACCAGTAAATTCTTTAAAGCGAAATAGCATTGCATAACCAAGCTGTGCAAATGCTAGGGTTAGCATGGCAAAAGATACCCCATGGGTCCTAGTACATATCCAAGTTATTGGCACCGCTATCAATGTTGCAATACCAGTTGCCAGAAAAATAGTTATAGGTACAGGAATATCGAAATGTAATATTAGTAATGCGCTTGAATATGCTCCTAGTCCATATGAAGCTACATGCCCAAAAGAATATAGTCGAGTATATCCTACTAGCAAATCAAGACTCATTGCAAAGAGCCCCCAAATTAACGCGGCAATAACAATCGTCATCGCATAATATGGAACCATAAATGGAATACATATTGAAAAGAGAATTGCTGTTCCAAGTAACAACCAAAACCGCATGTTATTCTTCCTTTCCCAACAAACCGCCGGGGCGCACAATCAAAATAATTAACATAAGTAAATAAATAATAGCCAATGCTAGATCGGGAACATAATAGGCACCAAAAACTAGCACAAAAGCTACAAGAAGACTGCCAATAATTGAGCCTAGAAAACTACCCATTCCACCAATGATAACAATAACGAATGCATCAATAATCACACTGCTTCCCATGCCAAGAAATGCCGTAACCATAGGTGCTGCCAATACCCCACCCATGCCAGCAAGACCACAACCAATGGCAAATACAAGATTCCGAATAAAAACAACATTTGTTCCTAAAGCATTAACCATTTGCGGATTTTGTGAGACCGCTCTTATCAAAAGTCCAATTCTTGTTTTTTCTAGAAAAAGCCATGCCGACAATGCCATGAGCACTCCAATGATGATTAGAAAGACCCGGTATTTAGGAAAAGGAAAATCAAAAACAATCACAATTCCACGCAGCATTTCAGGAATCTGCACTCCCTTTGGATCAGCGCCCCAAGTAAGCTTAATTGCCTCCGCTAGGATTACTGCTAGACCAAACGTAACCATCAAATATGCACCGCCATCTTGTCTTTTATAGAGCGGACTTAGCAAAAGTTTTTCAAAAACAATCCCAAAGCAAGCCACTAAAATCGGAGCAATAATTAACGCTAGAAAAAATGACCCGGTATAAATAGCGACAGTATATCCAATATATGCACCAAGCATATAAAGTGCTCCATGAGCAAAATTTACAATTCTCATTATGCCAAATATAAGCGTTAAGCCGCTGGCTATGAAAAATAGAATAGATGCTTGGGACAGAGCATTTAGCGATTGAATAACTAAAAAAGAGAAGAAATCCATTTAAACTTTCCAGCAAAACCTTGGGTTAAACATGAGAGAGGCGTGAATGATGCCTCTCTCATGAGTAAGCTTTAACTGCTGTATGATGTCGAACGACAATCAGGAGTGATCATTTCTCTTGGATAGATTTTTAGAATCTCTGGAACTGGCTCACTACCACCCATGTCTGAAACTCTTACCACAAAGCCTTGATTTTCTCCCTGGTGATCACATTCTCGCATCAAGGTTTTGCCCTTTACACTATCGACTTCAAGACCTTCCATAGCAGCTACAATTTTCTTTGTTTCATCAGAATCTGCATTCTCCATAGCTTTAAAGAGAATGTCTAGCGCCTGATACATTTCACCATCTGTCCAATCCGGAATTTCACCATCATACTCAGCTTGAAATGCAGATAAGAAATTTTTATTAGCTTCATTCTCATAGGTGAACGGATAACGTGACCCGCCAACTAGCCCAACAGAATCATCACCAAGCGCACGAATATTTGCCTGAGATACAATTTCTGTAACCATTTGAACTCGATCAGATAAACCATATTGTTGTGCCTGAGAATAGAAGGCTCGACCCTCATCACCTTGTAAAGCAACATAGCAGCCCTCTGCTCCAGACTGAAGGATTTTGGTAATGTAGGTCGAATAATCCTTATTTCCGACTGGCGCAAAAACTGTGCCTGACATATTTTTTCCAACTTTGGTGATCTGAGCCTCAAATGATTCTACACTCGAATGACCCCAAGCATAATCTGAGCCAATCGCATAGAAGTTTTTCTGCTCAGCATCTTTCAAATATAAGGCCAAAGCGCGCGCTCCCATTGGAGCAGAAGTATTAGCCCGGAAAAAATTGTCGACATAAAACTCAGCCGTCAACCGGCCATCGCCATTACCATGAGATATGAAAAAGGCATCCCATTCTTCTAATTTTGGCATAATAGCCCGCGCTTCTGACGAAACAACAACGCCTGTGAAAATCCGACAATCGTCTCGCTCAACAAGTTCTTGGCATTTCCGAACACAATCAGCAGGTTCACCCTTAGTATCTTTATAAATAAATTCGATTGGCCGGCCCAGAACTCCACCAGATGCATTACGCATTTTCTCGACCAGTTTTGCTGTACGCATCACGTGGGATCCAAGAACAGCATAACCACCTGTTATAACAGTTGGAATACCAATTTTTATAGGAGTAGCTGCTGTTGCTTTACGCAAATAGGCGGGTGCAGCAAGAACAGACATTGTTGCAGCACCACCTACCAAGACTTTTCTTCGTGTTAATCCTTTTTTATTTGATAAATCAAAACTCATTTTTTCCTCCCAAAATTAATTTTTAGACTTAAAACATCCACAGGTTATCCAGTAATGATTTGACCTCCATCCACTTGAAAAATCTTGCCTGTGATATACTTCCCTTTTTCGCTAGCTAAAAAAAGTGCCATTTCAGCAATTTCTTCTGGTTCTGCCATGCGTCCAAGAGGGATGGATTTTATGATTTTCTGTGTTGCCTCAGGGCCCCATTGCTCCAAGGCCTCACGTGCTTGATCTGTATTTGTTAGACCAATTGATATTCCATTAACTAAAATATTATTTCTGGCCTCTTCACGAGCAGCAACTCTTATCATCGCTTCCAATCCAGCTTTGGCTGCAGCCCCTTGTGAATTCCGAGATTGGCACATTTGAGCAGCAATGGATGAAATAGCAATGATTCGCCCACCATTATTTTGATGCATATGACGCATAACTGGCTGAAAAATATTAAAACTACCAATGAGATCATTATTTACATAATCAGCCCATTGTTCCTGGTCACTATCTCTAATTGTATTCCATTGTACTTGTGCACCTGCTGAATGGGATAATATATCGAGGCCTCCAAGTTTATCTATAGTCTGTTGGACAGCTGATTTAGCCTGTTCATAATCTCTAAGGTCTGCAGAAATAGCTATTGCATTTCTACCTAATTTTTTGATTTGGCTAACTATTTTCTGTGCTTCGTCTTTACTTGATTTATACACAATTGCAATATTGCAACCGTGCGCAGCAAAATGATGAGCAATGGCCTTTCCTACACCACGACTACCGCCTGTAATTAAACTAATTTTGCCAACTAATTCCATAAATACATCCTTTAAAATATTATCAGGTTGCAATTAGTATTTGTCAACAAAACAAAATAGTATTTTGCAGGGCGGAATTTAAAATATTATGCTTTAATCGAAATACTTACACCACCATCAACTAACAATGATGTCCCAGTAATGTAAGCCGCTTTACTGCTTGCAAGAAATACACATGCATTTGCAATATCAAGGGGATTAGCATAGCGGCCCAAAGGAATATTTTGGGATCTTTGTGAAATAAAATGTTCAATCTCATGATCTTCTAATCGCTCTCTCAGGCCACTTATCATCATGGCAGAATCAACAAAGCCAGGAATCACACAATTAACCCTTATACCATAGCTAGCATATTCTATAGCCAGACTTTGTGTTAATCCCAAAACGGCAGCCTTCGTTGCGGAGTAAGCATGATAATTAGCGCCCGTAGAACGCAAAGCCGCTATAGATGACATATTAATTATACTACCATTCCTTTGGGCTTTGAAATGCGGAACAACATACCTCAATGCCATAAAAACACTGTTCATATTTACTGAATTGATATGATTCCAATCATTAATATCGATATCTTCAAGTGATCCAAAGTTCATAATCCCAACATTATTATGCAAAATATCCATATGACTGTATGTACTAATTATAAATCCAATTGCATCTTTCATATCGATATCATTTGAGGCATCCGCTCTTATTGCGATAGCCTCACCACCTTTATCTTTGATAAGTGATGCTGTCAGTTGCGCTGCATCTTCAGATATATCAATAGCTACTACTCTGGCACCCGCTAGAGCAAATTGCATAGCAACTTCTCTACCAATACTATTTTCAGTTCCTGATGAACCAGCACCTACTACGACGGCTACCTTACCATCTAGCTCCATAATTTTTTTCCTACAATACAACCCTAAAAAGGTGATTTATTATCAAAATTTGGCTTGCGCTTTTCCATCAATGCACTAACACCTTCTTTGACTTCAGGTCCTGTAAATCCCATAAATTCTAAGGCCAAGGACGCATCAAAACTTGGACCAGCCAATCTCAACCAATTATTCATCGCATGTTTAGTAAACCTTGTCGCCACTGGGGCAGCTTTAGCAAGCTTTCTGCATACTTTCATAGCTGTTTCAATGACTTTGTCATCATCAGCAACCATAGATACTAATCCTATACGTTCCGCTTCTTCACCTGATACTTCTTCACAAAGAAGAAGATAATATTTTGCTTTAGCCATTCCACAAAGCAAGGGCCAAATAATGGCTGCGTGGTCACCTGCAGCAACACCTAATCGAGTATGACCGTCAATAATTCTAGCCGTGCGGGCGGCTACAGAAATATCAGCCATAATAGCAGCAGCTAAACCTGCTCCAACTGCTGGCCCTTCAATTGCAGAAACAATGGGTTTTGTACAATTAATAATATTATAGACAATATCATTGGCTTCCTTCCATGCCTTAAGGCGTGTATCCCAATCTCCAACCATCTTATCTACTAGTTTTAGATCACCACCCGCACTATAAGTTCCACCTTCTCCGCGGAGCAGAATTACTGAAGTTTCATCATCTTTATCAACATCTCTCCATACTTCAGCAATTTCTTTATGGCCTTGATGGTCAAGGGCATTGAGCTTTCCAGGATTAGATATTATGACCTCAAGAATTCCTGGTTCTGGGCGATTGAATTTTAAGGCTTTATAGTTACCGTAAGCGTTAGTCATGATAAGAACCTTTCATTTATGCAATAATATTATTTTGAAATAAATGAGTAATTTGGTTATTTTCGTATCCTAATTCCTCAAGTATTTGTCTACTATGCTGGCCAATATCAGGTGCCTCACTGTTAAGTTGCCCAGGTGTTCTAGATAACTCCACGGGAGTAGATGATAGAGGTATATAGGGTTTATTGGTATCAGACTGATCTTTGCTTGTTTGGGCAAAAAAGAATCCTCCAGATAGAATTTGTTGATGGCAAAGTGCTGCCTTGGGTGACAGCACCTCAGCACATGGTAATTTTACCTCTTCCAGCTTTGAAAGTACCTCTGCACTTGTTTTATCCTGACACCATGATTGCATTTTTGATGAGAGCATATCGGCATATTCTGATCTTTTCTTATCTGATGAAAATCTTGGATCAGTAATCAGCGAAGCATCACCAATTAATTTTGCCCATCGTTCAAACATAGGATTACCAATTGCTTGCATGACAATATACCCGTCTTTGGTTTCAAACATATCAGCTGGCGCGGCAACCTGACTTTTATTTGCAAGCCTATTTCGTCCGATTAGAGTCTGGCTTTCTTCTATTAAATATGGATTACTTGCCATCAAAGCTGAACCCAAAAGTGATGCTCTTACTTCCTGTCCTTTATGGGATTTCTGCCTTTCTATAATTGCCATAACAGTACCAAAGGCTGCCAAAACTGCAGTTGAATAATCAACCCAAGAAACACTCGAGCGCATAGGTTTCGTATCACCAGTTAAATACATTGCACCAGACATCGCCTGGCCTACGACATCAAATCCAATCTTATCTGAAAATGGGCCATTTGTGCCAAAGGCGGACATTGAAGTCAGAATAATATCTGGTTTAATGGTAGCAAGACTCTTATAGTCAATACCCAGAGCTCTGAGTGCTTTTTCAGGTAAATTAGCAACAACAATATCAGATGTTTTAATCAGGTCTGCAAGAACAGCATCACGTTCATTACCGCGGTTAGCAAGACAAATGCTTCGTTTGTTTCTGTTAACTTGCTGATAGATTGCGCCAAGTCCCCTATAATTTATTGGGATAACATCCCTATCCTCACCTCCACCAATCTTATCAACACGAATAACATCTGCACCAAAATCTGCTAATAAAGCAGCACACCAGGGACCAGCGATATAACGACCAAAATCCAGAACTCTAATATTGTTCAAAATATTATTTTTCATATCACATTCTGATCTTTGAGGTTTTGAATTGCTACTTTGTCATATCCTATTGCACCCAAAATACTGTCGTTATGTTCACCTGGTTCAGGCGAAGTCATGAGAATGCTTGATGGTGTGCGTGATAGGCTTAAAGGCTGCTTTAATACTTTTATCTTACCGCGAATGGGATGTTCTATTTCCTCATAAACAGATAAATGCTGCACTTGAGGATCATCAAATACTTCATCCATCTTATAAATTGGGCCCGCGGGTACACCATGCTGCGCCAAAAGATCGAGCCATTCTTTTGAGGTCTTGGCATTAAATATATCAGCTAGCATTGACCATATCTTCTGCCTATTTTCATAACGTGCTTTTAATTTTGTAAATCGTTTATCATTCGACCATTCAGGCTTATTTATCGCAGCACATAATGCCGCCCACTGTCCATCACCACCCACAGCAATATTGATATAACCATCTGAGGTTTTGATAACACCCATCGGCGTTGAATAAGGATGTTCATTCCCTACCTGCTCAGGAACAACTCCATCGATCAAATATTTAGCAACCTGAAAGTCCAAAATAGCTAGTTGTGCCTCAAGAAGTGAGGTAGTTATCCATTGTCCTTTGCCTGATGTCTTTCGTTCATTAAGCGCTAAGAGAATACCGATGCATGCATAAAGACCTGCTGTAAAGTCTGAAATTGCTGCTCCTGCCCGCATAGGGCCTTCGCCTTTATGTCCTGTTAATGCCATTAAGCCACCCATTCCTTGTGCAATTTGGTCAAAGCCAGCACGTTTTTGATATGGCCCATCCTGCCCAAAACCAGAAATAGATGCTAAAATAATGCCCTGATTTATTTTCTTTAGACTCTCATAATCTATTCCTAATTTAGTTTTGACATCAGGTCGAAAATTCTCAACAACCACATCTGAGCCCTTAACAAGTTTTTTGAAGATATCTATACCTTGTTGTGTTTTCAAATTTAGTGTGATCGATTTTTTGTTTCTGTGAAGGTTAAGCATGTCATAGCCATGCCTATCGCCACTTATGCCAGCATTAGGGTCAACTCCCTCTGGCGCTTCAACCTTAATTACCTCAGCGCCAAAATCACACATTACTCGGCAACAAGCAGGGCCAGACCTGACACGCGACAAATCAAGCACCCTTATCCCTTGCAATGCTAACATTTGTTTGTCCTCTTAAATCGTCCTGATCAATAATACATCGATCTCAGTCTTGTATTTTTGCCTGCGATAAAAACCATTCGCCTATCTGACTTGATGTAACAAAAATTGTATCTGATCTTTGTAGTAATAAATCTAATATTTGCTCAAAATAATAAGCACGATGTGGAACACCAATGATGTGAGGATGGAGACCGATAGTAAGAATCCGACAATCATTTTTAGTTTTTATTTCAGCATCAAAAATACTCAAACTGGCTTCTACACGTTTGTACAATTCATCACTTGATGCGTTCTGGATAACATAAACTGGCACATCATTGAGCTCTAGTGAATATGGTAGAGCTACAATGTGATCAACTCCTGCCTTGATCCATGCCGGTAAATCATCAACAATCCAGTCATGAACAAACTCAATCCCATTTTGTCTAAATAATTCTAAACTATTTTCGGTTTCGGCCAATCCTGGACCAAGCCATGCTCTGATATTTTGCCCTGAAAAGGCTTCGAGTTTAGTTACTGTTTCAGAAATCACTTTTGCTTCATCATCGGCTTGTTTTAAGGTCTGCTGAAACATCCCATGCCCAACAATTTCATACCCTTCTGTCAGAACCCTATCGGATAGGCTTGGATAAACATCAACGACCATGGCATTCATAAAGGCTGACGCTTTGATTTTACGATCTGCAATAATATCCATCATCCGAGGCATTCCACATCGCATACCATATTCAACCCATCCATAATTTGGAATATCAGGGGGGATAGGAGGGGCTCCATGGGGAGCTGGTATTATACCCCTCGGCATAGGTCTATCAAAAGGCCAGTATTCGAGATTAATTGCAATATGAACTAACAGAGATTTGCCATTCATTGGCTTTAACTTGGGACGCTCATCAGCAAGGCAATATGGTATAAAAGGATTAGAAGCTATCATAGGAAAAGGTTAAAAATTTATCCTCTTTGTTTAATTTGGGTTTGATCAAAAATTAGAATATCTGGTTAATATATGTTTTCATGATAAGATATTTTAGTAAAGACATAAAAGAGGAATTAAAATTGGATTTAAATCTTAATGGCAAAAAGGTTTTAGTAACAGGTGCATCAAAAGGCATTGGACTGTCTATTGCTACTGTGATGGCAGAAGAAAAAGCAGAAGTAATGATTGTCAGTCACAATAAATCAAATTTAATACAAGCTAAAAGTATAATAAAAAAAATAACTGGAATATCACCAAAATTTTTATGTTGTGACTTGTCCAAGGATAGTGGAAGAGAGGATCTTTTTGCCAATATGCCAGATGCTGATATTGTCATTAATAATGCTGGTGATATACCAACTGGAACCATATCTGATCTTTCCATAAATGATTGGAGACGATCATGGCAGCTTAAAGTGTTTGGCTATATTCATTTGAGCAGTCTTTATGCTAATTCCATGATAAACCGTCAATCTGGAACTATTATTAATATTATCGGTATGGTTAGTAGTGCAATCCGCAATAACTATATTTGTGGTGTCACAGGTAATGCAGCTTTAGAAGCATTTACAAATTCGCTTGGGGCCCAAACTGCTGCACATAATGTTCGGGTATTTGGAATTAATCCAACATTGACTTTAACAGGCCGAGTTGAAAAAATTTTCCGTAATCGCGCCGAGAGTGAGACTGGAGATGCTGAGAACTGGCAAACTATCCTTGATAAACTTGATCTGCCTTTTTCTCGCCCTACTAGCCCTGAGGAAGTGGCAAGAATTACAGCGCTACTTGCATCACCAAGAGCGTCATATCTTTCTGGGACAGTTATTAATTTCACCGGTGGGGTAATTTAGCTAGAAAGTTAGAAAGATAATGCCAGAATCATCAAACTATCCAAAAGTGGTTGCTACGAAACATGACCATTATGCTAAAATTATTTTTAGCAACCCAAGTCGTCGAAATGCAATGACAATGGTCATGTGGAAACAGCTTTATGAACATATCTGCCAGCTTGAAGCAGATTCCGACATCCGTGTTATTGCATTGACTGGTGATGGTCAAAAAGCCTTTGTATCTGGTGCTGATATCAGCGAGTTCAAAATCTTAAGGCAGGATGCAAAAAAAAGCGCAGCATATAATCAGATTGTGGCTCAAGCTGAAAATAAACTCTCAGAATGTTCTAAACCAACTGTTGCTTTAATTGATGGCTATTGCATTGGTGGTGGCATGGGTATTGCGATGTCTTGTGATATCAGAATTGCAACCCCAGTATCCAAATTTGGTATTCCTGCAGCAAAATTAGGTCTTGGATATCCTTTATCAAATATCCAACGGCTTGTTGCCTTAGTAGGCATGGCAAAGGCATCAGAGATATTATTCACAGGGCGACTTTTTGATCATAAAGCTGCTTTACAAATTGGGTTAATTAACCATGTAATTGTTTCTGAAGAGCTTATGTCTTTTTCAAATCTAATTATTAATGATATTGCCCATAATGCTCCCCTAACAATCAAGGCTGCAAAAACAGCTATTATGTCAACTTTGCCAACTACATCTAGTGAGGATTTGAAACAAATATCTAATGCTATTAACGCTTGTTTTGACAGTCAAGATTACGCTGAGGGCTGTTTGGCTTTCATGGAAAAACGAGATCCTATTTTTTATGGAAATTAGATGATAATGGGTTCCATATAATGACTTTACATCTTTATCAGCAAGATAGAATTGGTATTGTAGAACTCGATAACCCGCCAGTAAACGCGATAAATAAGAATATAAGGGCAGGCTTGCTAAACGCCGTGTCTTGGGCAGAAAATTTACAGCTTGAGAGAGTTATTATCTCTGGCAAAGGGAAGGCTTTTGCAGCTGGAGCAGATGCGCGAGAGTTCAACGAAAAGCCTTCAGGCGTTCAATTACCAGATGTTTTAAAAGCTATTTCTAATTCCACAGTACCATGGATATCTGCAAGCCATGGTTTCTGTCTTGGTGGTGGCGCAGAAATTATGCTTGCCTGTCGTTACAGAATTGCTCACCCTAAAACTCGTATTGGCTTTCCTGAGGTTAATTTAGGTATTGTACCAGGGTCAGGGGGGACCCAAAGATTACCACGGCTAATTGGTATAGAAAGTGCTCTAGAGCTTGTCCCGACTGCTAAAATAATAAATGCAACTGAAGCACAACGCATCAATCTGATTGATGCAATTAATGATGAGCCAATACAAATGGGCAAGACATTAGATTTGACTATTTTGACTCAGCCTCAATTAAATCCAGTTGAACAAAAAACATCATTGTTTGATCAAGCAAGACGGAAGGCCATTAAAGAGAGACCTGGTGAACTTGCTCCTTTAGAAGCAATAGATCTGATTCAAGCATCTCAGAGCCTAAATTTAGATCAAGGGCTTATTGCTGAAAGGCAGTGCTTTCTTAAGTTAAGATCTTCCAAACAAGCCCAAGCTCTTAGGCATATGTTTTTTTCTGAAAGAGCATCAAAACCACCACAAAATACTTCTAACAAACAAATATTTTTAAACCGTATATGTATCGTTGGTGAAAATGAGTATAGTAACATTCTAAAAAAGCATGCGGAAGATTTTGGACTAATCATTAGCAAGATTGAGAACGCTGATCTTATATTAACTAATATTTCTCCTGATCATGAGAAATCTAAAGAACAAATCAAAAAAATTAAATCATTAAAACTACCTGACACTCCAATTGGATTTTTAAAACTACCCATATATCAAAAGAGCCGAACTATCCCTTGGCTAAGTAATATAGAAGGGTTTGGTCTCGACCTAGCCATCAGTGACAAAAAGATTACTCTTATGGAAATAAATTATTTTAATTCAAAATCTCCAGATGATATTTTATATGGAATAAAATTAAGTCAAATTTTTCAGTCACATAAAGTCTTCAGTAAATTTGCCCATGGAGGGTATTGTCAGATTTTATTGCATTGTTTTGATTCAGCTTTAAGAAAATTGACGTCGTCTAATTTGAAAAAAGAAAATCTTTTAAGCGATTTAGTTAAATTTGGATTCAATCCTAAAATACTTAACAAATTTGATAATTATCTTCCTTTTGATTTTCTGCATGAATTATCAAATAAGCATAACTCATTGGATCATGAGAATATACATTACTTCATAAAAACCTTAATATCTGAATTAGAAAACTATCTAGGTTCTCTATCATCTGAGGACACAACTCTTATCGATGTATTGAGTGTCCATCTTCTTGGTTTTCCGCGATGGAAGGGTGGGATATATTATTATTTCAAAAAT
>NZIT01000015.1 GCA_002691725.1 SAR116 cluster bacterium
CAGGGTTCAAGATCGCTTTCGTTTTTTGAAACAAGAAGGTTTTATTCGCCGAGCCGCCGCCTTTCTGAATGAAATCGAGATGATATTCCATGCCCTTGCTAGCATATAGATCAATTTGTGCAGGCAGGTTTGTTGCGGTATTCACCTCATCAAACATGGAAAGCGGCGCCACTTGCGAATAGCGCAGATTGCTTGTCTGATAGACTTGCCAGACCCCTCGCGCCAGTGCCTCACCATCATCACCGTCAACGAGAACGCGGTCTCCACGGACGCCATTGATAATCGCCGTTCCCGTATCCTGACACATCGGCAGCACCTGATCTGCGGCAATGACCGCATTTTTGAGCATCTCCAGCGCTACAAAATGATCATTATGTGAGGCGTCCTTATCATCAAGAATAGCGCGCAACTGCGCCAGATGAGAGGCCCGCAAAAAATGTGAGATTTCCTTAAATGCACGTTCTGAAATAAGGCTAAGAGCCTCAGGCTGAACACGCAAAAATGATGTTTCGCCCGATTTGCCGCTTAACGTTACCTCATCGACATAATCAGATGTTATATGCACCCACTCACATTCAGGGCGTGTTTTGGGTAAAATAGGACTGTATTTATATTCAGTCATAAGGTTCAGCTTTTATTGCGAAAAGTATCTAATGATACGATATCGGCGCTTTTGGCGGCAATGTCCTCGGTGTTGGTATCGTTACTATCGTCTGCTGAGATATCTTCTACGTTATCGTTATTTTCCATCATGGTGAATTGTAATCCGAACCCTGCTGATGGATCATTAAACTCTGTTATAGCGGTAAATGGGATGCTGAGATCCTCTTTCTGGCCGCCAAAGGACAGGGTAATTTCAAAATGACTGTCATCAACAACCAAATCCCAGAACTGATGCTGGATGATAATGGTCATTTTTTCAGGATGGCTTTCCTTTAAGCGGAAAGGGATATTTACATATTCCTGATTGGTATTAAAGGTGATGAAAAAATGAGTTTCACCAGCAAGACCTTGCTCCTGAGTGATCATCAAAGCCGATCGCACCACATCTTTTAACGCATTTTCAACAAGTAGCTCATAATTTATTTGTGATTTAATACCATTTTCATCTGACATTTAACCATTCCCCCATAGAATATTACTATAATCTGATTCTATGTCAGTTTTCAAATGCCCATTTTGTTTTCAGGAAAATAAAACGCCAAACAATGAAACGGCTAATATAAAACTGCAAAAAATAAAACGCCAAAAGATAAAACGCCAAAAGATAAAACGGCAGGGGCAAAACCCCTGCCGCCGGATTATTCTGTTGCAAGGTCAATCCAGACCCCGCCAACAGGGCTCAACCTGTTGGAGTTTAAGAGTGGTTTTTGTAACCGCAATTAAGCAGCGACAGCAACCGGAGCATAGTTGTCGTTTGCAACTACTATTTTGGCCCGATATCGGTGGTGCCATGCCGAGCGAAAACTTTGCCTTTACTACATGCGTCGATCCTGACTCGCCCCCATAAAGATTTTCCGATAGAACGTTTCTTATAAAAGATTGCCTAAAGAAATTATGGTGGAGGCGCCGGGTACTGCCCCCGGGTCCGCTCTGCCTATTTCGCATCGCGTTTATCGCCATAGCTGTTACCAGCAAGACTAATATAATCTCTTTCTTGCGCATTGCCAAGACATAGCCTTCGGCTTAACTTATATTCATGCAAGGGTGAGGAGATATCATGCAAGCCTATCTGGATTTATTGGAACATGTGTTGACGCATGGTCACCGCAAGGATGACCGCACAGGAACAGGCACATTATCAGTATTTGGCTGGCAAAGCCGCTATCCGCTCAACGCTGAATTCCCGCTAGTCACAACGAAAAAACTTCACCTGAAATCAATTATTCATGAATTGCTATGGTTCATTAAAGGCGACACCAATATCGCCTATCTCAATGAAAATGGGGTCAGGATTTGGGATGAATGGGCAGATGCGGATGGTGAGCTTGGGCCGGTTTATGGGCGCCAGTGGCGGCACTGGCAAACTCCTGATGGTGGTGAAGTTGATCAATTATCTGATGTTGTCAATTTGATCAAAACCAATCCTGATTCGCGGCGCATGCTAGTGACGGCATGGAATCCTGCTGATATTGGACAAATGGCTTTGCCGCCATGCCATTCGCTTTTTCAGTTTTACGTCGCTGATAATAAGCTCTCATGTCAGCTTTATCAGCGCAGTGCCGATATTTTTCTGGGCGTGCCATTTAATATTGCCAGTTATGCGCTGCTGACACATATGGTTGCTCATGTGACGGGATGTGAGGTTGGCGACTTTGTGCATACGATGGGTGATGCTCATCTCTATGTTAATCATCTGGATAAAGCCAAGTTGCAATGTGAACGTGCGCCAAGGCCGTTGCCGCAATTAAAATTGATTAATCCGCCTGATCAATTAGAGGCTTTTCGCGCCGATCACATCGCCATTGAGGGCTATGATCCGCATCCCCATATTGCCGCAGAGGTTGCCGTATGACCGATAAAATATCACGCTATCCGCTTGTTGCCGTTGTTGCGATGGCAAAAAATAGAGTTATTGGTGACGGCCAGCAATTGCTTTGGCATATCCCCGGTGATCTGCCGCGCGTGAAATCGCTGACTATGGGGCGGCCATTGATCATGGGGAGACGGACATTTGAATCAATAGGCCGCGCCTTGCCCGGCCGCGCCAATATCGTCTTAACGCGCCAGCAAGACTGGTCAGGTGAGGGCGCGATTTGTGTATCTTCTGCCGGTGATGCTATCGCGGCTGCTGAGGATTGGATCAGCGAAGCATCTGATCGCATTGGGGAAATTGTTATTTTCGGTGGGGGTGAGATTTATTCTGCTTTTATGCCATATCTGGATGTTATTGATCTGACTGAGGTCGATTTACTGCCAGATGGCGCGGCCTTATTTCCGGAATGGAATAGTGCTGATTGGAATGAGGTCAGCCGCGCGCATCATCCCTCAACCGAAAGCGCCATAGGATTTGATCTGGTGCGTTTAGAGCGCTCCAGATAAACCCCCAAAACAGTATTAGTTAATGGTGATGGTCGGGGCAGTGCGATTTTGTTCGGGTAAAGATGCCAGTAGCGTTTTTGCAATGCTGATATAAGGCGCGCTATTAGCCCCGTCCGGGTCTGCGGCAACAACAGGGCTGCCAGCATCAGCGCCGGATCGGATTGCCATTTCAAGCGGAATAGCCCCTAAAAACGGCACGCCAAGCTCTTTGGCTTCTTTTTCAGCTCCACCACGGCTAAAAATATCATGTGAGGTTTGACAGTTTGGACAGACAAAATAGCTCATATTCTCAATGATACCCAGCACTGGAACATGAACTTTACGAAACATGTTAAGCCCTTTTCTTGCATCAATCAGGGCAAGGTCTTGCGGGGTTGAGACAATGACAGCACCAGCCAGACTAGCCCGCTGTGATAGCGTTAATTGCGCGTCACCTGTGCCGGGCGGCATATCTATAATCAATATATCCGGGTCACCCCACTCAACGTCACGCAGCATTTGTTCAATCGCAGACATGACCATTGGCCCGCGCCAGATTGTTGGCGCATCCTCATCAACCAGAAAGCCAATAGACATCGCCGTCAGGCCATGGGCTTTGATCGGCACCAATTTATTGTTTTCGGCGCGAGGCCGTTCTTTTGTTCCCAATAGTTTAGGTAATGAGGGGCCATAAATATCAGCATCAAGAATAGCGACGTTTTGTCCTAGCTGTTGAAGTGCCAGAGCAAGATTGATAGCAGTGGTCGATTTGCCGACACCGCCCTTGCCGGAGGCGACGGCAATAACATGTTTTGCTGGCTTATACATGCGGGTCTCTGCTGCTGCTTCAGATGGAGCCGCGCCTTGTGAGCCTGGTGAAGCTGGTGAGACTTGCGGCTGTTGGGCTTGCGCCGGATTATGCGCGGTCAGCATGGCGGTTGCTGACAACACCCCCGGCAATGCCCGCAGAGCGTCTTCTGCGGCTTGCTTGATCGGCTCGCTTTTCTCGACCTTTTTGGGGTCAACCTCAAGCGAGAATCCAATGTGACCATTTTTTACAACAACACCAGATACCAAACCTGTTGCAACCAGATCATGACTTGTGCCAGAAATGGTCACGGATGAGAGCGTTTTAAGAACGTCTTCTTCGGTTATTGATGGTGACATAATGATCTCGCTTTCATAAATTTCTTTAGTTGTTTAGTATGTATTTAGGAAATATGCCAAGAGAATAAAGAGGCTTTCTTGAAATCAGCCAATAAAGAACAAATATAATGATCAAGACACTTGTTTATGTTAACTATGAACGTCTAATTTGAACTTTTCAGATGCATGTCTGACGAATATCCAGAATACGCACATCTCAGCCAGATCGGAGAACATAATGCCTTGGAATAATCAGGGGAATAATCAAGGAAATAATCAGGGAAATGATAACGGAAACTCAGGTGGACCATGGGGCAACTCGCCTAATGGGTCTGGCCAAGGCCCCCGCAACCAGAGACCAGATTTTGATGAGTTTTTTCGCAAAGGGCGTGATAACTTTGGCCGCTTTATGCCAAGTTTCTTTCGTGGCAACGCCATCATCATTTTGCTTGTCCTGGCCGTTCTAGGCTGGCTGGCATCTGGATTTTATCGCGTTAATACCCAGCAAGAGGGTGTTGTCATGCGCTTTGGTGAATGGATTAAAACAACCCCACCCGGATTACATTATCACTGGCCGTACCCGATTGAGACCGTATTAACCCCCGAAGTCACACGTGATAACCGCATTAATATTGGCTTCCGCAGCATTGGTGATGGCGGGCCTAGCAATCGCCGTGATCTGCCGTTTGAAAGTGAAATGATCACTGGTGATGAGAACATTGTTGATATTGATTTTGTTGTGTTTTGGCGTATTGGTGATGCTGGCAAATATCTCTTTAACCTGACAGACCCGGAAGAAACAACAAAAGTTGCAGCAGAAGCCGTGATGCGTGAAATTGTTGGCCGTGTTGATATTCAATTTGCGCTGACCGATGGTCGTGAGCAAATCCAGGGCCAAGCCAAGCAACAACTGCAAGACTTGTTGGATGAGTATCAGGCTGGTGTCATTATTCGTGAAGTGCAGCTATTGGCTGTTGATCCTCCTGTTGATGTTATTGACGCCTTTAATGAGGTGCAGAGAGCGCGTCAGGATAGAGACAGGCTGAAAAACGAAGCAGAAGCATATAGCAATGATATTATCCCAAGAGCCAGAGGTGAGGCGGCACGGATTATCGCCGAAGCCGAGGCCTATGCTGAGCAGATCGTTAATAAGGCAGAGGGTGATGCCTCACGCTTTACTCAGGTTTATGAGGCATATTTGGTGAATAAAGACGTCACTAAAGACCGCATTTATCTGGAAACGCTCGAAGATATTTTGAGTAATGTTGACAAAATTATTATTGATGATGGCGCTGGATCAGGGGTTATTCCTTACCTGCCGCTATCTGAAATTGGCAAAACGAAATAACAGACCTAGCAAGACGGAGATTAACTCATGCGACTACAAACTTATATTCTGATTGCAGTAGGTCTGATTGGCTTTCTTGCCTACAACACGCTATTCCTTGTTCAGCAAACCCAGCAAGCTATTGTGTTGCAATTTGGTGAGCCTAAGCGGACTGTGCAACAACCTGGGCTGAATTGGAAATTACCGTTCGTTCAGAACGTCATTTTTTATGAAAACCGAGTGCTTTCCATGGTATCGCAAGGCTCAGAGCAAGTGATCTTATCAGATCAGAAGCGTCTGGAAGTGGATACATATGCGCGCTACGCCATTGTCAATCCGTTGAAGTTCTATCAAACCGTTCGTACCGTGCGGACAGCACAAGAGCGGCTGGAAGCCATGGTCGATTCATCGGTTCGTCGGGTTCTCGGTAATCAATCTCTGGTCGAGATTTTGTCAGAACAGCGAAATGAGATCATCACAACGATCCGTGATGAAGTTAATACGTCTGCTGAAACGCTTGGCATTCGTATTGTCGATGTGCGGATCAGACGTGCTGATTACCCTGACGCCACCTCACAAAATATTTTCAATAGAATGAAGTCCGAACGTGAGCGTGAAGCAAAAGAGTTCCGCGCAACGGGTGAGGAAGAAGCCCAGAAAATTCGTGCCACCGCAGATAAGCAACGGGCGGTTATTCTGGCTGAGGCCAAACGTGAGTCTGAGATTGTTCGTGGTAGTGGTGATAGCAAATCCATTGCCATCTATGCTGATGCCTTTGGTGTTGATGAAGATTTTTATTCCTTCTACCGGTCGATGCAGGCATATCGGGCATCATTTGCTGATAACCCTACATCAATGGTGATTTCACCCGATAGTGACTTCTTCCGTTTCTTTGGTAATAAGTCCGGCATCATTGATGCAAAATAAAACCAGCATAAGAAACAATCCTTAAATATAATTATCTTTGCCGATATTGTGCCTAATAATGGACATAATATTCGGCAAGATGGATTTAATGAACGTTTCAAACTATGACATCTTTTTTGATATGAATAGATGGGAGTAAACCATGACATCTCATGTCGGCAAACAGTCTAATCTGTTGATTAATAAACGCATTTCACTATTTCAAGCTTGGCAATCAAGCCGGCATTTAGCCCGGCATTTAGCATTACACTTTGGTCTGGCAGTGGCATTTTTATTCACTGTTGTGATGAGCCCGGCACTCGCTGGCGACAGGCCACAGAGTTTTGCAGATTTAGCTCAGGCGCTAACCCCGTCAGTTGTTAATATCTCTACATCAACTCTGGTTAATCGGGATGGCGACAACCCTTTACAATTCCCCCCGGGCTCGCCTTTTGAAGATTTCTTTGAAGAGTTTCAGGATAGAGATAATCCGCGAACAGCACAGGCTTTAGGCTCAGGCTTTATTATTTCTGCCGAAGGTTATGTCGTGACCAATAATCATGTCATTGATGGTGCTGATGCGATTAGGGTGACACTTCATAATGACCGCAGTTTTGATGCGGAGTTAATTGGCCGCGATGAGAAGACCGATATTGCTGTCTTGAAAATTGATCCTGCTGATGAAGTTTTGCAACCAGTATCATTTGGCGATAGTGATCAGATGCGGGTTGGTGACTGGGTGCTGGCAATTGGTAATCCTTTTGGCCTTGGCGGCAGTGTCACGGCGGGCATTATTTCGGCGCGTGGCCGTGATATTGGCAGCGGCCCTTATGATGATTTTATTCAAACGGATGCCTCAATCAATCGCGGCAATTCTGGCGGCCCGTTATTCAATCTTGATGGTGAAGTGATCGGCATTAATACCGCCATATTCTCACAATCAGGTGGGTCAGTCGGCATTGGTTTTGCGATTGCTGCTAATCTTGCCAATAATGTGGTTGATCAGCTAATTGATTTTGGCCAAACCAGACGTGGCTGGCTCGGGGTCTTTATTCAAGAGATTACGCCTGAGATTGCGGAAAGCTTCGGTCTTGAAGATGAACGTGGGGCGTTGATCTCATCGGTTCATAAGGAAGGCCCGGCGGAAATCGCAGGCATAAAGGCTGGTGATGTTGTGCTTGCCTTTAACGGAAAGCCAATCGACGAGATGCGGAGCTTGCCGCGCATTGTGGCGGAATCCGCCATTGGTAAGCCGATTGATATTGTTGTTATGCGTGATGGCAAAAAACTGACGTTATCGGTCACTCTGGGTGTCCTTGAGGAAGCTGAGGAATCCGGGCTATTAGCATCAGTTCCACAAGCCCCTGATGCGGGTGATGAGCTAAACAACGAAAAACTTGGTTTTGTGCTAGAGCAACTGACTCCTGAAAAACGCCAAGAGTTTTCGCTGGGTAATGATATCAATGGCGTTGTTATTACCAGTATTGAGGCTGACTCAGCCGCAGATGATGCTGGCCTGCTAGTCGGTGATGTTATCCGCCGTGTCGGTAAATCATCCGTGGATACATTGGATAAAGCCGAGGCCGCGATTAGCCGTGAAATGGATAACGGCAAAACCAGCATTGTTTTACTGATCAATCGTAGTGGCAGAGACCGCTTTATGGCAATCACGATAAAATAATCATCTCTAGGCTAGAGAGGCGCGCCTTAACCTCAATTCAGACTGTCCTGATCATCATCATCAGGACGGTTTTTTATGCCCTATATCCAAAATGGCGATAGATTGCGGGTGAATAGACAAGCCGCGCCGGATAGCGTATCTGACTATATATGATGCCTGATACCGATATGATTTTTATTGCGGGTCCTACGGCTAGCGGCAAATCCCATCTTGGGCTGACGCTGGCGGCGCGGCTTAATGGCGCTATTATCAATGCAGACTCGATGCAGGTTTATGCCGATATCCCGATCATTACAGCCGCCCCTAGCAAGGCTGAAATGGCAAGCGCGCCACATCATCTGTTTGCGCATATTGACCCAAGCAAGCCGTATTCACAGGCAGAATGGCTGGAAGATGCCCGTCAAGCTGTTGCCATGATCCGCGCGAATGGGCAAATCCCTATTCTGGTGGGCGGAACAGGATTTTATTTCAAAGCCGCTTTGGATGGCATTGTTCCGATGCCAGATATTCCCCCTGATATTAAGGCACAGACCGAGGCAATGATGCGTGCGCTTGATAACGCAGAGCTTCACGCGAAGCTGGCTGATGTTGATCCTGAACTGGCAAATCGGCTTGAAACAGGTGATACTCAGCGGATATTACGCGGATTAGAGATATGGCTGGCGAGCCAAATCCCCTTGAGCCAATGGCAAAAGGGCAGACCTCAAGGCCAGATTGACGGCAAGCCATTAACCATCTATTTGCGGCCGCCGCGTGATGCCCTTTATGAGCGGATCAATTCCCGCTTCAGGCACATGTTTGCGGCTGGCGCGATTGATGAAGTGGCGGCGTTAGCGGCGCGTCAGATAGATGAGCGTGTGCCCGCAATGAAGGCGGTTGGGGTTCGCCCTATTCTTGATATGCTACGGCATGAGATTGATAAAGAGACCGCGACCGCATTAGCGATGCGTGATAGTCGGCGTTATGCGAAACGGCAATATACATGGTTTGATCACCAATATGATGCTGACCTGACGATTAATCAGTTTCCAGATGATAAGCAGAGTGATCAGGTCATAAATTTGATTTTGAGTAATTTTCAAAAAGAGTTTGATGAAAAAACTTGCTAAAAATTAGTTTTTTCACTTGACCTACATACATGGATATGGAACTAAACATATTGAGAATCCTTAGGGTTCTGCTATTTTCATTGTAACATAAATTCAGATGACTTCAAAAATTGGAAGTTAAGTGGATTCATGTCATCTTTTTTGAGGCAAATGTCAGCTATGGCTACAACAACTGAGACTTCTGCTAAGACTAGCGGCGAGGGCGAAGATAAAATGACCACCAATGGCGCCGACGCAATTTTGCGTGTGCTTGAAGATTTGGGTGTTGATGTTATTTTCGGTTATCCTGGTGGTGCTGTTCTGCCAATTTATGATGCGTTATTTCAGCGCAATTCTATTCGTCATATTCTGGTTCGTCATGAGCAGGCGGCGGTTCATGCGGCCGAAGGTTATGCCCGTTCAACAGGTAAGGTTGGTGTTGTTTTAGTGACCTCTGGGCCGGGGGCGACAAATGCGGTGACAGGGCTGACCGATGCCTTGATGGATTCTGTTCCTGTTTTATGTCTGACAGGGCAAGTGCCAACTCATTTGATTGGCAATGATGCCTTTCAGGAAGCGGATACTGTCGGCATTACCCGTCCCTGCACCAAGCATAATTATCTGATCAAGAAAGCAGAAGATCTGATCCCTTCCTTATATGAGGCGCATCATGTCGCCAAGTCAGGTCGTCCGGGGCCGGTTGTCGTTGATTTGCCCAAGGATATTCAGCTGGCAGAGATTACAATGCAATATTTGGAGCCATCGCGGGAAAAGGCGCAAATGCGATA
This sequence comes from SAR116 cluster bacterium, assembly GCA_002691725.1. GTDB lineage: Bacteria > Pseudomonadota > Alphaproteobacteria > Puniceispirillales > UBA1172 > UBA12202. The sequence continues at coordinate 9,958 of NZIT01000015.1, forward strand.
TCGGCCAATAATGACGCCTGATGCTGATGTGATTAAGCAAGCCGCAGATATGCTGGTTAATGCCAAAAAGCCAATCATTTATGGTGGCGGCGGCATTATCAATTCCGGCGATAAAGCGTCGGCGCTATTGCGTGAGCTTGTTGATCTGACCAAGTTTCCGACAACTCTGACGCTATTGGGGCTAGGGGCATTGCCGGCGGAAGACCCGCATTTCCTGGGCATGCTTGGTATGCATGGCACTTATGAGGCCAATATGACCATGTATCATTGTGATTTTATGCTCAATGTTGGGGCGCGATTTGATGATCGGGTGACTGGCCGCACATCTGGATTTTCACCA
>NZIT01000016.1 GCA_002691725.1 SAR116 cluster bacterium
AAACCATACATTTTTATCATTCAATGTCTGCTCAAGCCATTCTTCAACTTTTTTCCAGCGCGCTAATCGGCCAGTTAAAAACGGGTGCGCGATGAGCATAAAAAATCCTCCTGCCTCATAAGCCGCATCGAACTCTTCCCAGAAACCGGCGAGACCTTGCGATGGTGATCGCACCGGCATCATGTAGCCAATCTCAGAAAAATGAGCAAAAGGCGGCCAGTCATCAACCCCCCAATGAACAGGCATTTCCCATAAATTGCCTTTGGCTGTCTTAATCTGATAAGGGATGTCATCTGCCATCATGGAGCTATCATAGCGAAAACCGTGTTCTACCAGCAAATCAATGACTTCCTGATTAATGCTGTAAACAGGCGCCCTGTAGCCAGCTGGTGATTTTCCGCACATTTTTTTGTGAACTTCAAGCGCGCGTTCAAACCATTGCCTCTGGTCAGGGGCATCAATGGGGTCTTCGTGCATATAGCCGTGATGGCCAATCTCGTGGCCTGCTTCCAGAATAGTCTCGACGGCTTCCGGGTAATTTTCCATGCACCATGCTGGAATAAAAAATGACTGTTTAAGCCCCAGCCTTTTATAAGTATCCAGAATGCGTGGGATCGCTACCGTTGGCCCATATCGCCCCATGCTGACAGGATAAGGACGATCATAAGAATCATCTGGACGGGCAATATGTATCAAGCTATCAGCGTCCATATCAAATGAAATAACACAAGCACAACGCGCACCATTTGGCCAAGGAATAGGGTTTTTTATCATCATCTTTTCTCCAATTAGGGCATCACGCTGCCGCCGTTTACCCCATAAATCTGACCTGTCACAAAACTAGAATATTCGCTTGCCAAATACACTGCCAGCCCCGCAATTTCCTCAGGCTGACCAATTCTTTCCATAGGAATCTGTTCTTCTTTTTGGCGCCATTCCGGTGTCATATTATTGATATCCAGCATATCCGTATCAACCGGGCCAGGAGCAATTCCATTAACCAGAATATGTGGCGCAAACTCAAGCGCCCATGATTTAGTAAGCGCATTAATGGCGCCTTTGGATGCCGTATATAAGGCAAAACTCTCACGCCCAAGAAATCCTAGATCAGAGCTGATATTTATGATCCTGCCGCCATCACCTCGCATAACCATGCGCTTCAACGCTTCACGGCCAGTTAGAAAACTGCCGCGCAAATTAACACCCATCAAATGATCAAAATCAGAGCCGGATGTATCAAGCGTCGATTTTTCCATAATAATGCCGGCATTATTGATAAGAATATCAATCGCGATTTTACTGTCATCAAGGCTTTGGAAAAGTGAAGTGATAGCAGCTTCGTTGGCGACATCCGTTTTTATCGCCTGTACTGCCTGACCATGGGCTTTGATTGCGGCGGCGGTATCTTCAGCATCTTTTGGTGAGCTGTTATATGTGAAAATGATATCTGCCCCTGACCTTGCCAATGCTATGGCTATTGCCCTGCCAATGCCGCGCGAGGCGCCTGTTACTAATGCTGTTTTCCCGGCAAGTGAAATATTCATCCCAGCACCTCACCGCGGTCAATATTAATGGCCTGACCTGTAATATTAGAAGACAGCGCAGAGGCCAGGTATAAGTATAGCTGGCTCACATCAGCAGGTTGCATCAAGCCCGAAAGCGATTGCGCGGATACAATCTCATTCAGCAATTCAGGCTCAGCAATCGCCGTTTTTTCAGACATCCAGGCGAGTGACTTCATCGCCGCGTCTGTTTCAACCCATCCAGGACAGACGGCGTTAACCCTAATCCCCGCTGGCCCTAATTCTTTTGAGATTGACCGCATAAATCCAATATTAGCATGTTTTGATGCGCAATAGGCGCTAAACTCGGCTACTGCTGTCTTACCCCATATTGATGATGTAATGATTATACTTCCCCCAGAAGACATTTTTGGAATGGCCGCATGAGTGACATAAAAAGTCCCAAGCACATTAATATTAATGATACGCGCATAGGTCTCAGCCACTTTTGGGTCTGTATCAGCCATCGGCGTTGGGCGTTCCAGTCCAGCATTATTAACAAGAACATCGACAGCTCCAATTTGAGAGAATACCGCATCAACCCTGGTCTTATCGCTAATATCACATTGATACGTTTTGATCGGAACTCCGGTCAATTTGGTAAGCGACTTTCCCACCTCATGAATAGTTTCCCCACTGGCGATGAGATGCAGGTCAGCCCCATAGCTGGCAAAAGCATGAGCAACCCCAAACCCTATGCCGCGTGAGGCGCCGGTGATGACAACCGATATATTCCTAAAATCATATTCCGACACTTTAGTTGTCTCCTCATCTTCTTTAGCCATCAGATGTTTGACTGAGAGCGCATTAATCGCATTAATTCTTGTTCAGCGTCTTTGTATTTAGCCTCAGATAATATGTCTTCTTTGCGAGCAAATCTTTTCTTGTTTTTGAAAGCAACAGGCATATCGCTAATGATTGTTGCTGGCCGCTTGGAAAAAAAAATAATTCTGTCTCCCAGAAATAACGCTTCACTCAAATCATGCGTGACCAGGATGATGGTGGTTTGCGTCGATTGTGCCAAGGAAATCAGCAACTCTTGCATATTCCAGCGGGTTTCTGCATCAAGAGCACCAAATGGCTCATCCATCAAAAGTAACTCTGGCTCATTAGCAAGCGTTCGAGCAATGGCCACACGCTGTTTCATGCCGCCGGATAATTGTTTGGGATAGGCGTTCCTGAAATCTGCTAACCCTACCAGCTCAAGATAGTGTTCCACTCGCTCTTTTCTGATAACGGGTTCGACAGCGTGGAGCTTCATGCCGTATTCAATATTTTTTGCAACTGTCAGCCATTCAAAAGAGGTATAGCTTTGAAACACCATTCCCCGGCTGCGGGCAGGGCCATTAACAACCTGATCACCATGAATGATTTTGCCCGAACTTGGCAATTCAAGCCCGGCAATCACCCGAAGAACCGTTGATTTGCCGCAGCCAGAAGGCCCTAGTAAAACTGTTAATTCATTTGAACGCACCTGAAAACTCACATCCTGAACCGCTTCCACTGGTTCAGCCAAGTGCTGATTAAAAATCTTTTGCAGACCCTCAACACGCAGAATATGGTCATCTTTTGCAATGGCTGTCATGTTGTTTGTGTCCTTAATTCAAGTCTGGCAGTACCCTAACTACCCTAGTAAAGATAGGCAAAAAGCTTGCGGTGGAGGTAGCGGAAAAACAGATCAAATAGCAAACCCAAGACACCAATGATCATAATGCCTGCCATAATCTCATCGGTATGCAGGAAACGCCTTGCCCGCATCATCATGGCACCAATGCCCGTTGTTGAAGCAACAATCTCAGCTATGACCAAATACGTCCATGTCACAGCCAGCATCTGGCGCATGGCAATGAAAATATCAGGCAGCACCGCCGGAATAATAACCGTCCTCACCAGCTGATTTCTGTTCGCCCCTAATGTTTCTGCTGTTTCTAATAATTCTACACGAATTTTTTTTGTGTAATCCATGACCATGGTGATCAAAAAGAACACAACACCTATAAATAGCAAAGCCAGTTTAGGCGTTTCCCCTGTGCCAAACCACATCAATAGAACAGGGATAAATGAAGGCGCCGGTAAATACCGCCATGCCGATACAAAAGGATTAAAGAAAGATTCAAGCCCATGAAATGAGCCCATTAATATCCCCAGAGGTATTGCCACCGCCGAAGCAAGCAGAAAGCTGATAACGACACGCCAGATACTGTCAAATATGTCGCTGACAAATCCGCGTTCAAAAATTAATTCTCGCAACGCTTCGATTACATCTATGGGACCAGGCACCAAAAGCGCGTTTACCCATCCAAGGCTTGATGCTAATTGCCATGTCCCAAAAAATATAACCCAGATCAATATCCCTAAATATATACTTGTTAAGCGTTTAATCGGTTTTCTGATTTCTAGACGCTTTTTGGGGGCAATCATGGTTTTGAATACTTTTCAGTTGGCGATGTATTTAGCTTAGCAGACAGGCCAGACACCTGTCTGCTAAGTTATTATTCATTATCTAGCGGCAATAGACTGACTATAACCCTGCTTCACCAAGTCAGCCATCAGGCTACAATCAATGCCTTTGCTGGCATCATGACTATCGCTCATCAGGCCAAGTTTGATCCACCACTCGTTGGTTAATGAGACCACATCTGCCATTGATCCATTTGGTAATCCAAACGGTGGTTCACCTTCCAGAACTCCGCAGACACGTGCTGATTCATTGAAGTCATACATATAGATGCCGCCCTCAAAAAACTTGCCGTTTGTGCCGATCACATAGCCAATATCTTCTGCTGGCCATTGCAGGTAATCAGCAAAAAGCTGATTCACTTTTTCGGTATTATCGTGCCAATACTGCACAGCATCCCACCGCGCTTTTAGCATATCAACGGCCACTGATCTTCGCTCCTTGATAAAATCGGTGTTCATATACATAACATCCATGAAGATACCCGTTTTCAGCATATCTGCATCTGCCGTATCAATCGCGCTAGTTGTACCGGGGCGATTTTCGATAACATTACTGATCCACGGCTCATACATATATGCCGCCGCCATATCACCTGACATCATTGGGCCAACCGCCTCATCAGCATTAAGGTTTACCCATTCGACATCATCAGGCGAGATACCATGTTTATCCAAGAACAATCCCATGAGCAGATGCCCAATATAGGCTTGTGGAGCTGATACTTTTTTGCCCTTTAGATCACTAATTTCTTCATCTGGTGAAAGAATAATATGATCAACACCATATGATGGATTTAAAAAGGCGACATTTGCCACCGGCGTGTTGCTGTCGATCGTCAGCGGTGTGTAGTCACCAGTGCAAAGATAGATATCAATTTGTCCTGCTGCTAATGCAGAATGACCACCAATTGGATCCTCAAAAATAGTCAAATTGAGATTATAGTCGGGTGCCAGATTTTTCTGATTCACAACCTCAAACATAGCGTAGCCTGGCCATGATACGCATATCCCGACGTTAACATTTTCTTTAGCCGCCGCCTGATGGGCTAATCCTATCGAAAGGCATATTGCCGAAACAATGCCAATAAAGTATCTTTTCATTTTCCGCTCCAATGCATCAATTTATTTAATGCTAATATATTCAGATAATTTTACGAACATGTCCAGCACCATGATGATAGAGAATTAGCCTTGGTCATGATTTGAACGAAATATCTCAAATGATTAAGCTAAATTCCAAGCACAAAGCCGCCATCCATAAAGATAGCGGTTACTGGTGTTTTGATATTGCTCTTGGCTAAAAATAGAGCTATCCAGCTGATTTACAGTGAATTAATAATCTCTAATAAGTTGTAAAAATGTTACTTCTGATAAATTTTTACGCGAATAAATGGGGCTTGCCTTGACATGAATAATCCTCGACCAACATAATAAAAGCACGCAATGAGGATGATATTGTATTTCCAACAGTAGTGTCCTGGAGCCTCATCAAAATTCACCGGACGGAAAATTCACCGGACGGAAAGTTCAACGGACGGAAAGTTGAACAAACAGGTTTCCGTTTCTGGTATGAGGATGATCGTTATGAAAAAAATTATTCTTACAATAATTGCTTTAGTTTCCATAGCTTTTGCTGGTTCAGTACTGGCAATGGGGTCTGCCTTTGCGGCTTCAACCAAAAGCGATGCGCCAGTTGAGTTTCATGCGTTAGAATCAGATACTGGCGAGACATCTATTACTCCCGAAGATGATGTTCTCGATTCTGTTGATTACTGGTACAAAAGCAACGACCGCTTTCGCAACCAAAATGCAAATCGGTACACTGCGCAATACAGGTACAGCTGGCACGGAAGCAATTGGGGTATTGGATCAAGTGCTCATCATCTTTACTATTGGGGATTGGAATGGGAATGAAGGGAATTGGCATTTAGGGTGAGACCCAAAATCAATTCAACACAAAATCAACTCAACCCATGATCAACTCAACATAACAATAATAGAAATGCTGCATGCTTTCCCGAAAATCCCCTGAATTAAGTCTGGAACTTACTTGCTTTAACGTTCACTTTGGTCGTTAAAGATTAAGAGCAAATTATCTCTCAATTAGATGTGATGAAATAATTTCAATAAGTTTATTGGCAACATGTTCCGGCTTATGATGCATCATCGAAACATGCCCAAGACCTTCAATTTCATAAAAACTGCCATTCATGGCTAGATCAGAAACCTCCTTACACATTGTGGGTGCTGTTTGAACGTCTTCTGAGAAACTTATGACATGAAATGGAACAGGACATGTTTTCAGCCCATCACGACAGTCAAATTCTAAACATGCCTCCCATTGATCAATCAAATCTATCGGGTCACGATGAGCAAAACGCTTGGTATAACTTTCTTTCAGCGACGACCATAAATCAGGGTCATGAAGGGCTTTTGCTGGAAAAGCATAAACCGCATAATGAGGCGCAAGAAAATAATCAGGCAGCACAATACCATCTTTGCGCAAATCAATTTCTGCTTGCATCCAATCACGGGTAAATCCATCAATATAAGCTGAGGTACCCATTGGAATAGCAAGATTAACTTTGTCAGGATAATTAATTGCTACTTGTTGGGTCACTAACCCACCAAGTGACAAGCCCGTAACTACGGCGTGACCTGAACAGAAGTGATCAATAATTTCAGCGCAATCAGCGGCATAATCGTCCATTGTCCATGGTGCTGGTGGTGAAACAGTATTGCCGGCACCTCGCGGGTCATAGGTAATACAGCGAAATAATTTTGTGAGATGCGCAAACTGATGCGAATACGCTTCGGCAGTTTGATCACCACCCGGAATGAAAACTACGTCAGGTCCTGTGCCTTCTATTACCACGCGCATGGTAACATCATTTGTTTTTAACTCATGGAATGTGGCATTTTTTCCAAAACTGGGAAACGCAGACATAAATCATTCTCCTAAACAAGATCGCGTGGGATATCCTCAGACCATGATCGCTCAACAACAATGCCATTGTTGTCATAGGCTTTCAGATAAGCTGTGATTTTCCATGACTGGGCTAGGGCCTCCATAGTGATTGAGGTTTCAAGATCAGCAGACCAATCCCCCCGCTTATAGGATTTATGCCAGAATTGTCTGCCCGATGCTGAATTGGGATCATCAGGATGAATATCAAAATATTCATGTTGAATATACTGAACGGTCAGGCCTGTATGGTCATGCTGTTGGGCACCAGTATCAGCAAAACGTTCTATCTGTTCTTTGCTGGTGATAAGGTCAATCGTCCGGCGGCGGATCGTGTGGTCTTCAGATAGAATTTTTTTGGCCAGCGGCGGTGCTGTTTCAGGCGGCGCAAAATCTGCCAAATCATTATCCACGTCTTGAGGCGGCCGAACCGGCAGATCAAGTCTGGTATTTTCCAAATGAAGTGTCGCCTTGGTCTGTGACGGCCAAATAACTGGCCAATAGGCTGTTGACAGAGATAACCTTAGCCGCTGCCCTTTCTTTATCTTTTGGCCGCAGGCATTAAGCTGAACAGTGACCGCTTCGGCTTTATCCATTGGCATTCCTTTAGGTGAGCTATGACTTGAACGATGGGTCAGATTAAGGATGCCATAGCTTACTAGCGTGGCCTTACCATCTTCGGCGACAATGGAAAGTGTTGCTGTCAGATTGGCTTGAGGCGCAGAGCTTTGGACATCTGCATAAAGCATCGGAAACCCGAGACATTCTAAATCTTCTGTTAGTGGCTCGGTTTCGAAAGATGTCATTAGACCTGCTTCAAGATTTTGATCTAACGCACCATCTGGCGTCACTCCATAGATACACCATGAAGCAGAGGCAACTCCTGCATTTTGGGGTGAGTTAATCATCAAAACTGATTGTTGGGGCGCTTCACAAAGTGATTGTTCATCAGGATAGTAAGACCGTATCTGCTTTGCAGTACCTTTCCATAGAGGCTCTGACACCCATTTTCCTTTAAGTTCCTGGCGATGCGGGTCAGGCTCAGCAGGGTCTTGTATCCATGCTCGCAAAATGGGTTCGTCCATGATGCCCGTATTTAACCCCTTCAGGTGATGATCCCACCAACGCAGACATTCCTGAAGAAACCCTATGCGCGGGCTAGGCACAGCTATATGAGGATATTTATGTGCCCATGGGCCGATCAAGCCTTTTTTAGGGCAGGATAAATGTTCAATCGTGCGGAAAATCGCATTGGTATAGCCATCAGCCCATCCTCCAACCATATAAACAGGGATTTTGATATCATCATAATTTTCGCAGATTGAACCATGGCTATAAAACGCATCGCGGCGTTGGTGTTTTACCCAATCCATGAGCCAGAGGCCATTATTGTTGAGCCTCTCTTTCCACATATCCCGCCATCTTTCCCCCACAATATCAGGATCAGGCGGGGTATTGGCAATGGCGAATGCGGTTGCCCCCCAGCTCAATTTATCGGTAAGCATAGCCCCGCCCATGAAATGAATATCATCAGCATAGCGATCATCCGTAGAACAAAGTGAGATGACGGCGGCTAAGGCTTCTGGCTGCCGGGCGGCAACTTGCAAGCCATTAAACCCGCCCCAGCTAATGCCGATCATTCCGACTTTCCCTGAACACCAGCTTTGCTGGCTTAACCAGTTTATGACGGCTAATGCGTCATCTTGCTCTTGTTTGAGATATTCGCCAAGACAGACGCCCTCGCTGTCACCAGTGCCGCGCATATCTACCCGAACCGCAGCATATCCATGGCCAGCAAAATAAGGATGGGTTAATTCGTCACGATCAACCGTTCCATCACGTTTGCGATAAGGCAGGTATTCCAAAATAGCAGGTACCGGATTACTCTCAGCATCTTCGGGCATCCATATCCGCGCTGCCAGCTTGATACCATCAGGCATAGCAATCCATGTGTTTTCAATCTCTCTGACTTTATGCGGAAATTTGTCTTTAACTACGATATCTGTCATCACATACCTTTCCGAGAAATTTTATGTTGCCATGTGACATCGTGAAAGGTTTCGTCTCCATCAAAACAGGTCACGGTCGCATCAAGATAAAAATACGTTTTATCTGCTGTCATAGATGCTGTTGTTTTTATTTTAACTTTCCACGTTTCTCGCTCGAAAATACATTCTTGATCCATCGTCGCTTTTGCGCAAAGCTGGTCATCAGGATGTATCCGATACACGCGATCTGAAATGCTGGAAATCGTCGTCCCTGTTTCCTCTATCCTTCTGGCGCCTACTGGTCCAAATACGCCGCCATCAATATAGAAACGGGTAATTTGTTCACCTGTTGTCATATCCATTTTCACCGAACGCTCCATTGATCCTTCCCGGATGGTTGTCATTCCCCCTTTAGTACGGACGGGAGTATTGACGGGGGGTTCTGCAAATGCGCGCTCTGCAAGAACACTAGCATCATAAAGAGGCAGATGAAGTTGTGAGCGGCCAGAGGCTAAGGTTAGGGTTACCGGTTCAGGTGATGGC
>NZIT01000017.1 GCA_002691725.1 SAR116 cluster bacterium
AGCCATCAATCGTTCAGGGATGCCGCTATCTTCAAACGATTCTTCAACGCCACTATCAGGTTTTGTCAGAAAGTCCAGTTTCTCACTTGTCCATATTTGTATCTTTGGAGAAATGCTCTTGGCATTCTCAAAAGTGCCAAGAGGCAGCCCAACCATGCCTTCCATGATTTCTTGAGCAGGGTGCATCATGACCCGAACATTACATGTTGTGCAGAAATGTGCCGTGTTGATATAGCCACTACCGCCAGTAAACTCATAACTATTGGTCTCACCACTCGTTTCGATTTCGGTTATGGCATAGAGACATCCAAGGTTTATACTGCCCGTCATTTTGCGGCAATTAGAACAGTTACACTGAACAACCAGCATAGGTTCAAGTTCGGTTTGGAAAGTAAACTGACCGCAATGGCATCCGCCCTGATGTTTCATAATAAATCCATATTGATTATTACTTTATAATATACTTCATGACATATTGATGACTTAACATCAACCGCAATCATGAGTATCATGATAGGCAATTAAGATTCCAGCCAAGCTAAGTGTGATAGACTGGTTCCGAAAAGATAAAGATCAATTTTTGTTTAGTTTATTTTAATGAAGGAATAGTGATGTCCGAGATTGATCAGCTCCAAGAGACAATTAAAACCCTTAATAAAGAAAACTCTAAACTTAAACTTGAGGCTAATCTTCGCAAATCGCTGTCCGTTCAGCTTGAGAAGCAGAAAGAGATTGCCAATGAAGCTAAGGTAGAAGCGCAAAGTAAATCGGAGCAGCTCGAAGCCTTGTCGCATCAATTATCAAAATATCTTTCACCTCAAATCTATGATCAGATCTTTTCTGGAAAGCAAAGCGTTGAGGTGAAAAGTAACCGCAAAAAACTCACCATGTTTTTTTCTGATATTGTTGGTTTTACCGATATATCTGAGCATTTGGAATCCGAAGAACTTACCAATCTTTTGAATTTTTATCTCAATGAGATGTCTAATATCGCCATTGAATATGGCGGCACTATCGACAAATATGTTGGTGATGCCATCATGATATTTTTTGGTGATCCGGAAACTAAAGGCGTCAAGCATGATGCGCGGCAATGTGTTGATATGGCGATCAGGATGCAACATCGCATGCGCGAATTAGAAGGCTTTTGGGGTGCTAATTTCAGCTTAAAGAATGATTTGCAAATCCGTATTGGCATCAATAGTGGATTTTGTACGGTTGGTAATTTTGGCAGTGACGACCGCCTTGATTATACCGTTATTGGCGCGCCGGTTAATCTGGCATCACGCCTGGAAAGCGCCGCCTCATCAGGCTCTATCCTTGTCTCCGAAGATACTTATTTGCTTGTCAAGGATGAGATTTCATTTAATCCCGTAAAAGAGCTGACACTGAAAGGGATTTCTAAGCCAGTGCGATGTTATGATGTGCTTCTGGATGCTAATGCTCAGGCGCTGAAACATATTTTTGAAGGCGAGCATTATTCGCTTCAGATCAATCATAACGCCATGAGCGGGGAAGAATTATCCGCGCTCAAAGAAATTGTTAATGGGTTAGAGATGCCTGAGGCGCAGTGATGCCAGTGATCAGCAACGCTTAAAATAACTCCTATCTAATTTCTCTGTAACAGATAGTATATCCGTTACTGATATCGGCTGGAATAGTCTTGATAAAGCGTCAAGCGTGATATGTTTTGAGGTATTAATGGCACTTAGCATCCCTGATTTTCTGAGGGTTAAATCCGTTCCAACCTTGTTTTGGAGCGCACCTAAAGCGCTAACATTTACGCCACCTCTGATTTCCATTTTGCCGTTATGTTTTGGCTTGATCCTGTTTGGTCTGGGTGAGGCTATTCTGATTGCATCGGGTAATGGGGTTAGCCCGTGGACGGTCCTCGCAGAAGGCATAACGCATATCACTGGCTGGAGCGTTGGTCAGGCGACCTTTGTCATTAGTCTGGCTGTCTTATCTGCATGGGTGCCGCTAAGACAGGTGCCGGGGATTGGCACTATTTTAAACATGATCATTATTGCTGTTGTTATTGATGTGGCTTTACCTTACCTGCCGCAATTTCAGTCGCTAAGCCTATCGCTGATTGAATGCTTGATTGGCGTTATGGTGACGGGCATTGGTGGCGGTATTTATTTGATCGCCAATCTGGGGCCGGGGCCTAGAGATGGGTTGATGACAGGGCTGCAACGTATCACCAATTTGCCGATCGCATGGGTGCGGAGCGGTATTGAGGTGAGCGTGGTTATGCTGGGCTGGATGCTTGGCGGCACGGTTGGCATCGGCACGTTGCTTTTTGCATTTGGCATCGGGCCATGCGTGGCGGCGACGATGTTTTGGCTTAAAAAAAGTTTCCCCAATACACGCCGCCGCTAATATCTAATGGGCGAATAGCGCTGTTGCAGAATTGAAAACACACACTTCTACTGGCTTCGACTTGCCTTTGAGTTTGACGTTTTTGACCGCATCAGGCTTGGCTTTCAGGTCAGCATGCTGCATCAGCTCCATAGAGATAATTAATTGTGATTTTTCTGCTTTCGTCAGCTGTTCCAAACGGCTTGCGATATTGACGCAATCACCAATGGCAGTCTCGCTAATATCCTTGCCATGACCGATTTGCCCGACAACCGATAGACCGGAATGAATACCAATGCCAAAGCGCAGGTCAAAACCAAAATCTTCTTGGCATTGCTTGCTCAGACTGGCCATTTGTTCAGCAATTTGTTGCGATGCCTTAAGCGCATTTCGGGCATTTTTTTGCTGATCATCCTGATCAACAAACAGCGCCATTACCCCATCACCAATAATCTTGTCAATGCGGCCATTACAACTGGCAATCGCCTTGCTGGCAATTTCTATATATTGGTTAAGCAAATATACCGTATCATAAGGCAACAGGTTTTCGGAAATAGGCGTGAAGTCGCGCAAATCAATGAACATCACGACAATATGTTCTTCCCTGCCACTTAACGCTCCACGGCTGTCTGTGGTCAGCTCATCCGATGTTGATCGCACTAATGGCCGAACTTCGATAGATTGGTCAATATGAAGCTGGCAGGCTAGTCTGATGCTGTCATCCCATTTCAGCTTATCGGCGATATTACGCTCAATGGTATTACGCTCGGGCAAGTGAGACAAGTCAGACATAACGCGGATTCTGCATGTTGAACAGCGTCCTCTGCCGCCGCACATGGACATATGTGGGATGCTGTTCTGGCGGCTCGCATCAAGCACGGATATGCCGCGATCGGCATGCACGACCTTATTGCCGGGATAGGTGATGCTGATATCTTTTTTCCTGTTGCGTATACGGAACAAAACAAAAGCAATAGGGATGAGCAAGGCTAAGCCGAACGGATAATATTTCTGCGCCGCCACGTTTACTTGGGTGAGGTATCCTGCCATTTCCATAGATAATTGCGCGTTCATCATGACCTGACCGATGACGTTTGGATCGAGCATGACTTTGGCGATGATTTCTTTGCCGGCGCTGGCAAACCCTAGCAATGATAAGACGGGAAATAGCCAAGCAACAATCACCAACATGGGCTTAATGCGCTGATAGCCAGCATGAAAACGCAGCATATTATTGACGCCTATGACGCCGTGACCCCACGCCAATATGAGCAAGAAGGATAGTGTTGCAACCGACACCGGGTCAAACACCCAAGTGGCGAGCGTCGTTAATTCATAACTGTCTTTGACGCCAAGAAATCGGGTTGAATAGCCGCCAACAAAGGCATGCCCTATGAGTATCCATGGGATCAGTAAACCTGTCCCAAGCTGAACCCAGTCGATAAGCCTGATGCGGAAAGAATATTTTGAGACGACACTAAATACACCTAAACCGGCATGGATAAATAGCGAGGCATAGAGGATGATAGCTGCCAAAGTGAGATGCCAAAACCAGCGAACATTATCGAGCATGGCATCAGCAGCAGATAAGCTGACTAATCCAACAATATGATTGCTCATATGGACAACAACATAAATGAATATGACTATTCCCGTTATGCCCCTTAACTTTGATACTGTTGCCTTGGTAGCACTCATCCCTCACTTACCCCCTGGAACGCTTTTTTGTATTATGATTTGTTTTTTGTCTGTTGTAATTGCCGTAAACGATCGGAAAGCACGGCCATCACGCCGCGCACAATAACATCTGTATCGTCTAGTTTTTGGTCAAAATCTTTGCGTGAGACATGGATCAATTCAACATCAGTGTGGGCGCGCGCTGTTGCCATGCGTAACTGATCATCAATGACCCCCATCTCTCCAAATATATCTGTTTTATTAAGTGTGATATTAGGTTTGTTCGCGGTATTATTTCCCGGAAAATATAAGCCAACATTACCATCAGCAACAATATAAAGACCTTCCGCTTCATCACCGCTTTTAAAAATGACCTGACCACGATTAAAAGCAATTTTTTTCACAATCTAGCCCTTTAAGAAAAATAGGATTGAATTAATATTAATCTTAGATAATGTATTATCATATAATGTAATAGTATTACTATTTTATAATGAAATGATATAAAAAATGTCAGTTGTTAGAAAATTTGTTACGATCGTTGCTGCTGATTGCGTCGGCTTTAGCAAGCATATGCTTGATAACGAAGAAAAAACACTTTTCAGCCTTAACGCTTGTCGTGAAATCATCGATACCTTTATAAGCAAACATGGGGGTAGGATTTTCCACACGGCTGGTGACTCTGTTTTGGCGGAGTTTCCAAGTACGGTCGAAGCGGTTAACTGTGCGATTAATTTTCAAGATGCGATTCATGAAAGAAATCTTAGTATCTCAGATGAAACTGGTGACAAGAAACTGATCTTTCGGGTTGGCATTCATTGTGATGATGTCATCGTGGAGAAGGATAATATCTATGGCAACGGGGTCAATATCGCGGCTCGACTAGAAGCCCAATGTGTGCCGGGGCAGATTTTAGTATCGCGGATTATTAATGAAAAAGTGAAGTCACAGATTGAGGCGATCACCCACGCCGCAGGAACAAAAAAGCTGAAGAATATTTCAAGTGACTTTGAAGTGTTCACGATAATGACATCGAATACAGATCATATGGAAGATGATCAATCCGACGAGGCGGATTACAGCGTTGACAGGCTAAAAAAGCCTAACCTATGCGTGCTACCATTCAAGAATATGAATATGAATGATGATAGCTCTTTTCTTGTTGATGGTATTTTTGAAGATATTCTGACCGAACTTTCGATGGTCAGGCAGTTGTCGGTTGTGTCGCGCCAATCGAGCATCAACTTTGTTAATAGTGATACCAAAAGAGAAAATTTCATTGACCAGTTTAATATTAATTTTCTCGCTGAGGGAACGGCGCGCACCGCTGGCAACAAGGTTCGGATCACCATTTCGCTGATCGATACGGAAACCGAAGATATTAAATGGAGCCAGAAATTTGATCGTAGCCTGGATGATATTTTTGATGTTCAGGATGAGATTGTCAGGAGCGTTGTGAGAATGGTTCTGGGTGAGATTGAGCTTGTCAGTTTGCAGCGCGCCAAGCGTAAGCCAACTGAGAATATGAGCTCATACGAGTATCTGCTCAAAGGCAAGGAAATGCATCACCAGTTTAGCAAGGATGCCAATGCCGAAGCGCTTAAAATGTTTGATCAGGCGATTGAGTCTGACCCTAATAACGCCCAAGCCTATGCTTGGAAAGCCTGTACGCTTGGCCAGGCTTTCGCCCGCAGCTATATCAATGATACATTTGAAGAGCTGTCGCCGGTCTGGGATACTTTAATCTCAACTGCTATCAAAATTGACCCTAATGATTTTGAATGTCATCGGTTATTATCGGCAGTGTATTCAGGCACAAAGAAGTTTAATTTATCCTTGGAGCATGGCAAAAAAGCCTATGATATGGTGCCTAATGACCCGCGTATTCTTCAGCAATATGGTGAGGCATTGCTGAAAACAGGGCAGACAACCGAAGGCTGTGACCTTACCCTCAAAGCGTTGGAATACGACCCCGTACCGCAGGGCCAGATTAACAGTAATAAGCGAAAATCAGATGCTGTCTTTGCCTGTTTCATGGATGATAGAATTGATCTGGGGCTTGAGCTGGCCGAGCAAATATCTGAACCATCTGTCCGTGATATCCTTTATGCAACAGGTCTTGCTGTCAGCAAAACGGGCGGAGTTGATGATTATCCATGGCTCCAAAAGGCGATTAAAGCAAGCGATCACAATGCCTTTACTGATATCATTAATGACATGAAGAATATTGATCTTGTGATTTATAATACGCTGCTGCAAGTGTATAACGAAACCATCTTGGCAACATCTGAATAAAGTTTATCTGGTCATGATAATGCTGCAATGATGCCAACCCTTATGCGAATGGGGGCGAACGGGGGCGGGGTTCAATGTCTAGACTATAACGACTAGATCGTAACGCTCATTTCATCTTTGGCAAAATAGACCCCATCAGGTAACGATGGCGCAATTTCATCAAGCAAGTTGTCCGTGCGATAAGGCGCGTGATGTGTGATCATCATGGATTTAATATTAGTTTGATCAAAAAACTTGACGCCCTGTTCGATAGAGGAATGTCCCCATCCGGTTTTTTCGGCCAATTCATCCTCGGTAAACATGCCATCCCATATCACCAAATCCGAATTGTCAGCGAATTTTTCAAGCAATGGCAGTTGCGCCTCATCATATTCGTTATCACAAAGATAACATATTTTCTTGCCATCATAAATTATGCTGTACCCGTAACAACCGCCAGGATGTTGAAGCTCAAGCCAATCAAGATGAAAGTCTTTTTCAATAGATTTTTTGACAGTTGATATGTTTTTGAACATAAGGTTTGACAGAACTTTCACAATATCGACAGGGAAGTATCCACCCGAAAAATAAGTCTGCAAAGTATGCCGCAAGACGTTCCGACTAGCCAAAGCGCTAGTCACGGTGATTTTATTTTCTTGATTAAAGATATGCGAATTAAATGGTAAGCCCTGGATATGATCATGATGCCAATGGCTGTAAAAGATTAATTTATCAATATGTTTATCGGCTAAAGAAATATTTTTAAAGCCACTGCCAGTATCAAAAAATATCTGATAATTACCAAACTCTAATTCAAAGCATGATGTATTACCACCATACTTAACAGTATATTTAGAAGGTGTCGGGATTGACCCACGGCTTCCATGAACAGTAAGTTTCATCAGAATTTCCCTTCCCAACCGTAACACAAAGATGACTGACTCAACATGCTATCGCATTATATCTACTAACTTATTAGCATTTTTTGGTGATATTCCGCAATGCTCTTGCGCATAAAACATTTTGCTATGCTAAATTAGTAATTATGAATACATAGGACGTATAACAGAGATTATACCGATAGTGCCAGATAATAGAAGGATCAGCGGAAAGGGAGCCAAGATCGTATCAATATTAACAATGCTTAAATAAAGGGTGCGATATTTCCGCTTTCTTGATTGGCGACAGCCAATGCGTCTTCTATGGTGTAGCTACCGTCAAAAAGCGCGCGTCCAACAATCGCCCCATGAACATATGGAACGAACTTAATTCGCGCTAAATCATCAAGGCTGCGCGTAAGCCCTCGCGCGATGACAGGCGTATTGGAAATCCCGGCTAGTCGCGTGATCAGGCCTAATGAATCCTCTGATAATTCGACCGTGGCATCAATATCGGTGACAATAAATGACGCCAAGGCATCATTTTTGAAAAACTCAATATAATCTTCGGCCTTAAATGCCGTTTGCTCTTTCCAGCCATGGGTGACCACTTGCTCACCAATAACGTCAATGGCAACCACGATCTGATCTGGAAACAGCAAGGCTGCTTCTTTAACAAGGTCAGGCTGTATCGTTGCTACTGTGCCGAGAACGACGCGCGCCGCCCCTTGATTTATCCATTCCTCAATTTTTGACATGGAACGGATACCGCCACCAACCTGAACATTTGCTGGCAATTCTCTGATAACTTGCGAGATAATATCAGTATTTGACATGTTTTCATCAATAATGGCATCAAAATCAGTGATATGCACCCATTCAGCGCCAGCTTGAGCAAACTCCATGGCTTTTTCAACAGCATCAACTTTCCAAATTTCTGGCTCCTCAAGGTTGCCACGATATAAACTCACCGGCTTAGCGCCCAAGAGCTCAATAGTTGGGTATAAAATCATGTAACTACGTCTTTCTTTTTTATACTTATTTTACACGCACTAAGCCTATGCTCGCATAGAAAGCACAAATGATCAAATCTGGACAATATTTTGCGCCAAGACCAGTCCTATCAACGGTTTCGAATATTTGCAGATAATTTAATAGGGATGAAAATCTTATATTGACTTCACCGCGAAAGCCGTTAGGCATGCACCATGTTAACGATTTCTAACCTATCCTTTGCCATAGAAGGCAATCCGCTATTTGACAACACCTCCGCCAACATCCCCACTGGCCATAAGGTTGGCATTGTTGGCAGAAATGGCACTGGCAAAACCACGTTGTTCAAGCTGATCAAAAATGAATATCATCCTGATTCTGGCAGCATTGATATGCCCAGCTATTTTCGCATTGGCGGTGTCGAACAAGAAGCCCCTGCCAATGAAGTATCATTACTTGATACGGTTCTAGCTGCTGATGAGGAACGGGCGGCGCTACTGGCAGAAGCGGAAATAGCGGCAGAACCTGAGCGCATGGCAGAAGTCTATCAGCGGCTTAACGATATTGATGCCTATTCAGCCGAGGCAAGAGCATCATCTATTCTATCTGGATTGGGATTTGATCAATATGCACAAGCACGTCCGTGTCAGGAGTTTTCGGGCGGATGGCGAATGCGGGTGGCGCTGGCGGCGGTTCTGTTTTCTCAGCCTGATTTGCTTCTATTGGATGAGCCGACAAACTATCTTGATCTTGAAGGCGCTGTCTGGCTTGAACAGTTTTTAGCCAAATATCAGAAAACAGCGCTGATTATTTCGCATGATCGGGAATTGCTTAATCGGTCGGTCACAGGGATTTTGCATCTCAGCCACCTAAGCCTGAATTATTATAGCGGCAATTATGATCAATTTGATAATGAACGCCGCGCCAAGCTCGAACAACAGCAATCCATGCGGCGTAAACAAGATATGCAACGCGCCCATATTGAACGCTTTGTTGAACGCTTTCGCGCCAAAGCATCAAAGGCCAGGCAAGCGCAATCGCGCCTAAAGCAGCTGGAAAAAATGAAGCCGATTATGGCACTGACCGAAAATGTCGTGGCAGGGTTTCGTTTTCCGACGCCATCTGAGCTTAAACCGCCCTTGCTAGTCGTTGAGAAAGGGCAGGTAGGCTATGACAATAAAGCTGTCTTATCGCGGCTTGAGCTACGCCTTGATAGCGATGATCGGATCGCGCTTCTAGGCGCAAATGGTGAGGGCAAATCGACGTTATCAAAACTCTTTGCTGATAGGCTGCCATTAATGGATGGCCATATGTTTAAGACCAATAAACTGCGGGTTGGCTTCTTTGCTCAGCATCAGCTTGATGAGTTAATTGAAGGGGATAGCGCTTATACCCATATCATGCGGCTGCGCCCTAATGATGATGAAAAAATACTGCGGGCGCGGCTTGGTGCGTCAGGCTTTGGTGTTGATATCGCTGACCTGCCGGTGGAGAAGCTGTCTGGTGGTCAGAAAGCCCGGCTGCTTATGCTGATGGCGACCATTGATGCGCCGCATATCCTTATTCTTGATGAGCCAACAAACCACCTTGATATTGAAAGCCGCGAAGCCCTTGTCATGGC
>NZIT01000018.1 GCA_002691725.1 SAR116 cluster bacterium
AAAATGATCTAAAGTCCATTTTTCAGATGTTTGACAGGATCAGCTTTATAATTATGTTGATAGAGTAACATCACATTTTCGCATATGACTTAAGTATTATATTGGCTGTTTGTGAATGACCACAGAATTGACACCTGAAATCTTTCGCTCCCTTCCTGACGTTAATGATGCCCTCAAACATCCGCGCGCGCCGCGCAGTGTGTTGAATTATATGTGCGGTGCGAACACCGCAGACCCTGAGGTCAGGGCGGCGCTGAACACAGAAGACCGAGTGATACCGCTTTTGGGAATCTGGTTCTCAAGCGGCAGCGCATTAGATGATTTATGTCAGCCATTTGCCCCTGTGGTGCGTGAGCTGAAGGCCGACCCTCCAACATTAGTTGGGGCGGAATGGGAAAGTGTTGAGGGCACGGTTGCCAGAGTGTTGTTGGCAGACCAGCTTTCACGATCATGCTTTCGCGGCACGCATGAGGCGTTTTCATTCGACCCTATTGGACGCGCCTTAGTTCATGAGCTCATCAGCGACGACGCAGTGGATGAAACCTTGCAACTGCCTGCCGCACTTCTTTATCTGTTGCCATGGGCGTTAGCACATTCTGAGGATGTGCGTGATTTGGAGCGTGCCTGTAACGTGATTGATTTAGCCGCTGCTGCCAATCCTGGCTTTACGCTGTTCAAAGGGCGAAATCGGCAAGCGGTTGACCAGCATCGCCAGGTATTAGAAAAGTTTGGCCGCTATCCGCAGAGGAATGTGCAGTTTGGCCGAACAAATACGCCTGAGGAGGAGGCATGGCTTAACGATAAGGAAAACTTGCCTACATGGGCAGGCGGCAAGCTCTCATTTGATAAACCTATCAGGTGAAACCAGCGAATATCCGGGCAATATACGCGCCTTGATGCAAGCGGCTGTATCTCTTTACTGCCGGGGCCTTTGATTATAACCAATTTCAGAAAACTCTAATTAAGTGTTGCATAATTTGCACCACAGATAGCGAATAAAAGCAGTATGCGGCATCACTGCTTTCCTATATTTATTACCTAACACTAATAATGAGAAAGCAAACAAGGGCTAAACAAGTCCCTAAAGGCAGTTAATGAATTGAACAGGCTCAATTTTTATTTCACTCTTTGAGGTTTTCCATGCGTAACATTTTTTATTCTTTTATCTGCTCAATACTTTTGCTGACCGCTAGCGCAGCACCGTCTATGGCAGATGGTAACAAATCCGGCTTAAGCTTAGGCTTCAGTGTTATGCAGAGCATTTGGCAGGGCAAAAGAGATAACCCTAAAATGACAACATGCCGGTTGATCAAAAGAAAGGTCAATGCTGGTGATCAGATGTGTCTCTACAAAGGCGCACAAAGCACTTTTGAAGCCATTTACAACGATAAGGGCGGCTTCTGCCCCAGATCAATTTCATGTAGATTATACCCCGATGACAGCAAGACGGTCAGTGGTTTTGTCAAAGCATTTATGAACAAATAACGTAAGGCTTAACCTCCGCTTGCTCATGTTTCCATTTCTTTATTTTAATCACACACTCTATCTGGAATATCTGAAATTCCGATCGGTGTTGCCACCAATAAAAAGGCAGAAAAACAGTCAAGCCTGAGCTACGCCCGCTTGCTTAGCGGACAGAATAATCACAGAATAATCGTATAAAAATCAAGCTGATTAGATGACATTGGTGGTCATCTCACAGACCCCTTCGATTTGACAATGGATCGCATCACCTTTCTGCACCGGGCCAACACCAGACGGCGTTCCTGACATGATGACATCACCGGCTGCGATATCATAAAACTGTGACAGATAAGCGATTTGTTCCGCCACTTTCCAGATCATCTGCCCCAGATCACCTTCTTGGCGCAGATCACCATTGACGCTAAGGCTAATTCGGCCAGCATCAGGATGACCAATGTCAGCGACCGGAACAATCTCACTCATAGGGGCAGAACGCTCAAAAGCTTTACCCGGCTCCCACGGACGCCGCTGCTCTTTGGCTACCCCTTGCAGGTCACGGCGCGTCATGTCAATGCCAACACCATAGCCATAGACATAGCGCAAGGCGTCAGCCACAGAAATATTCTTGCCGCCACCTTTTAACGCAACAACCATTTCAACCTCGTGATGCACATCCTGGCTCTCTGGTGGATAAGGAAACTCACCCGACGTATCAGCATTCTGGGCATTCTTCTGAAAGAAAAACGGCTCCTCGCGGTTAGGATCACCGCCCATTTCAATCGTATGCGCTGCATAGTTTCTGCCAATGCAGTAAATCCGGCGAATTGGGAACGCCTTATCAGACCCGCGAACTGGTATAGCGGTAACAGGGGGTTGGTCAATAACGTATTCACTCATAATGTATATTCTCCTTTGGTGGTGTTAACGCCGCGACGCATAATAATCAACACGACGCTCAAGATAAGCCAAAAACTCAGCAATGATGAAAGACAGGGCAAAAAGAACAATCAGAACAGCCCAGAAATGAGACATTAGAAAATTAGAAGCATATAATTCAAACAAAGACCCAAAGCCAACAATTGATATCAATAACTGACCAATGATGACGCCTTTAACCGCACGGATAAAGCCAATGCGAACACCAGACAATATCTCTGGCAAGGCCGCCCAGAAATAAATCTTTGTCAGCGCATCCAATTGCGAGGCGCCGAATGATTTTGACATCTCGACTAGCGACTGATTAATCTGGCGAACCCCGGCACGAGAGTTCAAAACAATGATCCATATAGCAAAAAGAGCCGTTGTGATAACGATAGACTTTAGCCCAAAGCCAAACAAAACCATTAATACTGGCACCAGCGCCGTCAATGGTGCGCTTAAAAACAGATTAACCCACGGCAAAAGCAATTCATCAATCAGCTGATTTTTTCCCATCAGAATACCAACAGGAATGCCGATACAAATGGCAGATAACGTGCCAATAGAAAAAGCTAGCGCGGTTTCTTTCAAGGCATTGATAAATGGTGTTGTGCCGCCAATTTCAATCAAGGTTGCAAATATGTCCGAAAGTGGCGGCAGAAAAAATGTCAATTCAATCTGACCGACAATTTCCCATAATATGCCCCATAAAATCAGCGACGACATGTTGGGGAGTTTATATCCAAAAAGGGTCATGCTTTCACCTATTCCACATAAGACCGCAAGGAAGCCCAGATGCGATCCACGATATCGAGATATTCAGGCTCACGCCGAATGCTATCGACATCTTTGTGTCGGAAGCCTGATGGGCGGATGATTTCCATGACACGGCTGGGGCGCGGCAGCAGGATGGCAATCTGGTCAGACACATAAACAGCCTCTTCAATGGAGTGGGTGACAAAAATGAATGTCTTATTTTCATTTTTAACAAGCCCGAGCAAATCTTCCTGAAACTTTCGGCGAGTTTGCTCATCAACCGCGGAAAATGGCTCATCCATTAAGAGCACCTGAGCATCAACACTTAGCGCTCTGGCAAGGCCAACACGCTGACGCATACCGCCCGATAGCTCATGGGGAAAACTATGCTCAAAACCGGTAAGACCGACCTCATTGATATATTTTTGCGCGATGCCTTCGCGTTCAGATTTTGCCACGCCGCGCAACTCTAGCCCAAAGGCTACATTTCTGATGACGCTCGCCCATGGCATCAAAGCAAAATCCTGAAAAACAAAAGCCCGGTCAGGGCCGGGGGCTTTCACCACTTCGCCATTAACCAGAATCTCGCCACTTGTGGCTGGCAACAAGCCCGCAATGATCTTCAACAAGGTTGTCTTACCACATCCAGAAGGGCCAAGAAGCGAGGTTAACTGCCCCCTTGGGAAATCCAGACTAAGATCACGGAGAGCCTCCGTACTCCCATAATTTTTATAGACATTCCTTACGGTAACAGCGTTGTCAGTAGATTTGGTCATTTTTCCCACATGATTTCTATGTTTAATGATTTCACACTAGTCGAGCGCAGAGGGTTTTCGAGACCCTTGCAAAAGTTTATTTTCAATCCGTTCCAGAACATTAAGAAAGAGCACGGCAAGAATGATAATTGAGGCAATTGCCGCATACATGCTCGGATAATCCGCGATAGACCGGCTATATGTAATAATATCGCCAACCCCTGTCGGGGTAATCTTCAGCTCTGACAAAATCGCGCCAATAAAGCCTGCCGAAACACCCAATCGCAGGCCCGCAAATATAATTGGGAAGGCAGAAGGCAGAATGATTTTCATAATGACTTGAAACCGCGAGCCTAAAAAGGCCTCGCCCATTTCAATAAGATTGACAGGCGTGTTACGCACCGCCCCGCCAGTATTGAGAACAATCACTGGCATCGCCATAATACAAACAACAAACACTTTAGAAGTTAGCCCAATGCCGTAAGCCATCACCAGCAACGGGATCAAAGCGGCTAGAGGCGCTGTTTGCATAACGATAAATATGGGGGAGACGAGCCAGTCAAAGCTGCGGCTCAAGCCGACAAATAAGCCTATCCCTATGCCGAAAAATGCTGAGATTAAAATCCCGATAACTAACGGTTTTAATGTTTCCGCATAGGCCTTGAACATAGTGCCATCAATCAAAAGCGCCCAGAATGCTGATAACGATTCAAAGAATGTTGGAAAGGCAAAACTGACAGGCACACGGCCGGCAATTTCCCATGCCGTAAAGACAACCAAAGCTGATACTAGTTTGAGGATATTAGCACGATGTTTGGCTAGCATGAGGGTTATCCAATATTTGGCTGATGGTGATAGCAGGGCAATGATTGCCCTGCGCTGTAAGTCATCGTTTTATTTACTTTGTTGCCTGTTCAAGCGGCGCAAAATACCAGAAGTCATTCGGATCAAGCGTATCTGGATCGCCTTCAATCTGACCTGCCATGGAATACCATTCGAGATCTGCTTTTGCCGCAATCATGCCGCCGCCAGTGGGATGGTAAAGACCACCCTCGACCGCATCCTTAAAGAAGCCATCAAGACCCTCAAGCACTTCTTTTGGCAGCTGGCCAATAGGTCCATCCGGATTTGTTTCTCTTTTGATTATTGATGGATCGTCATGCATATCCTGATACACACTGACCAATGCGGAAACAAAGATATTCACTTCTTCTTCGTTTGCTTTCATCCAGTCAAGATTGGCAAACAGCGCTTCGTCACTGGCATCAACCTCAAACATTGGCAACACATTAAACTTATCCCCCTGCAGCTTCATCAGCTTGTTCTTATTGGAAAGGTCAACAATTGTAGCGTCTGTTTGACCAGCCATAAGCGCCGCAATCCGGTTTGAGGAACCGGGAACATAAGAGCGATTGCCAAACGTGATATTCATCCGGTCTTCAATCACATTAGCAATAGAATCTGTACCGCCACCGCGTGAATGCAGCATAATCGGCTCACCATCAAGGTCCGTCAAACTTGAATATTTCTGTGATGTCACTGGGAAAAACTTTAGTTTAGACATCTGGAAAATAATACGAATCGGTGCTTTTGAACGCTGCATCACCGAATAAGGTGTGCCAAATCCAATATCCATCTGGCCGCTTAAAATCGCCTGAATAGCCAGTTCTTCATCGGCAAATGCTGTCCATTCATAATCAAGACCATTGGCTTTTGCTCTCTCAAGCGCAATAAAGATATGCGCCAGTTCATCTGATGGTGGTTCAGCAAGAGCGATCTTAATCGTATCCGCCTGCGCTGTGCTGACAAACCCTGTGAACATCGTCACCAGTGTTGCCGCTGTTAACTTTAGGTATTGTTTTAATTTTAACATTATTTTTCCTCCTTGAGCTGAAATGGTAACGACAAACCTGTCGGTCCCTCAAATTGATCATACGCTTTTTATGCGGTTTAATTTTAACCAATATAAAATTGATCACATATAATTTATAATTGGTCAAGCATTGGTCGAAGCATTGACTACCATTATTGTGATGTGCCATTTATGGTCACAACAATGGAGGAAATAGTGACAACAGCAGATGGGGCATTAATCCAATTAAGAGCTTGGCTTGCGCAACGTAAGCTACCGTCTAATGGTCGCCTGCCTCCTGAACGTGAGTTTGCCGAGATATTAGGCGTGTCGCGCGGCGATCTGCGCAAGGCTTTAGCAACATTGGAAAACAACGGCGAGTTATGGCGTCAGGTTGGCAAAGGCACATTTATTGGCACTAAACCTGTTGATGAGCTTTCTGTTGTGGGTAAAGTTGCTGATCAGTCTAACCCCCTGGAAGTGATGAATGCCCGTATCCTTATTGAACCAATTATTTGCCAACAGGCCGCCATGAATGCCGCAAGTATTCATATTGATGAATTAAACCGCTGTATGGTGGCGCAACGGGCAGCGCAAAACTGGCGGCAATATGAAAATGCGGATAACCGTCTGCACAGGATCATAGCCATCGCCTCTGGTAATATTGTTTTACTTGCCCTTTTTGATCAGCTGAACGCCATTCGGCGGGCTGTTGTATGGGGACGATTGCGGCAACATTCGGATGTCCCGCCAACCAATCACCATAGTTTTTCGCAACATGAAAAGATTATCACCGCGATTTTCCAACGCGACCCTGAGCTTTCTGCATCGCTAATGCGTGAGCATCTTGAAGAAGTTCGTGATAATTTGATGAGCCCTAACAAAATGGCATCATCCGTTCAAATCTAACCGATACGCAAGGCCATAACGCCCAAAAAGACTGGCTAAAAAAGCACCCCTGATCAAGCGCCTGACCAAATAGCTGATCTATAAGCTAATCAGGGGTTCTGAGTATAATTGGTTTTATTCAGCGGCCATTGTCATTGGTTTATTGAACTGGGCGTAATGTTGGATCGCCGCACCAACACCGGCGCCTGGCTGGAACTTCATTCCAACATCAAGCATGGCCATTTCAACACCGCCAAGAGCTTGCAGTATCATGGTTTCATTGAGCCATCCAAGATGACCAATACGGAACACCTTGCCAGCGACTTGACCCAGACCGCCGCCAAGAGAAACCCCATAATTATGATAGGCCGCCTTGATCACATCATTGGCATTAATGTCTTCGGGAACAACAATCGCCGTAACCGTATCCGAATGCCATTTAGGCGCGGCAGCACAATTGCGCAAGCCCCATGCATTAACCGCTGCCCGCACACCATTAGCTAAATGACGATGACGTTCAAAGACATTTGTCAGGCCTTCGTCATTGAGCATATCAATTGATGCGCGCAAACCCCTTAATAAAGTAGCGGCAGGCGTGAAAGGGAAATAGCCCTGTTCATTCATTTTCAGCATGTCCTGGAAATCAAAATAACCATTTGGCAGGTTTGAATTCGCGGCAGCATCCAAGGCTTTCTGGCTCACCCCGACAAGGCTAAGCCCAGTTGGCATCATGAACCCTTTTTGTGAGCCTGACACAGCCACATCAACGCCCCATTCATCCATGCGGAAATCAATGCTACCAATTGAGCTTACGCCATCGACAAACAACAAAGCAGGGTGGTCAAGTTGGTCAAGGATGTTGCGGACTTCTGCAACATTACTGGTCACGCCAGTGGCGGTTTCGTTGTGGCACACCAGCACGGCTTTAATCTCATGGTTTTTATCATTTTCAAGAATGGTCTGATATTCACTGATCGGAACACCAGTACCCCACGCCGAATCGCAGTTGACAACATCAAGCTTAAAGCGGCGGCACATCGCAACCCAAAGCAATGAAAACTGACCAAAGCTGGAGCCTAATACCTTGTCACCAGCGGATAGAGTGTTTGTGATTGCGGCTTCCCATCCGCCTGTACCTGAGCCGGCAAAGATGAAGACATGGCCAGTCTGGGTCTGAAAAATCGTTTTGATATCGCGGAAAAGCGGTAAGGTAAACTCTGGAAAATCGGGGGCGCGATGGTCTTCAAGTGGAACTTCCATTGCTCGCCGAACTTCAAATGGCATATTTGTTGGGCCGGGTACGGCCAATGTTTTAAAACCAATCATGTCTCTCTCCTCGTCTCTCAGAACTAATATCGTTCAAAATTGGAAAAAATCACGAAAATAAGTGTTTTAGTGTGTGTTGTTTTATTTACAAAACTAATATATGTTAATTTTGTTAATAAATCATATCAGGGTTTATCTGTGCAAAAGACATTTATTGGGACACAGCTGCGTCAGTTACGCCGCGACGCTGGCCAAACGCAGGCTGAAATGGCACGGGTCTTGGGCATAAGTGCTGCCTATGTAAACCTTCTTGAAAAGAATCAGCGTAGCCTGTCGGTGCCAGTGTTAATGGCGCTTGCCGATCATTATAATGTGGATTGGCGCGATGTTGTTATGGACAAAAGCGCAAATATTTTGGCGGATTTAAGAAATGCTGTCCAAGACCCCTTATTTGCTGGCAGTCAGCCTGATATCCAGGAATTGCGTTCAGCGATTGATTATGCGCCATCGCTTGTGCAGAACTTCATTAAACTTCATCAAAGCCATCGCACCGCCATGGATAATCTTATGCGGTTTGGTAGTGAGCGTATGCCGCAGGAATTGCTGACCTCATCTGCTGAAAGTATTGTTCACGATTTTTTCCGCAATAATTTCAACTATTTTGATGTGTTGGAACAGGCCGCCGCAAATTTAAACGAAGAATGGCAGTGTCAGCCGCATGATGTCCATAATATACTGAAGCACCGTCTTTTTGATCGCCATGCGATTGAGGTTATCACCAGGCCTGTTGAGAAGATGAATGACTCCTTACGCATTTATGACGCTGACAGCCGCATCATCCAGCTATCCGAGGCACTGGATTTTCAAAATCGGACATTTCAGCTAGCGCATGTTCTGTGTTTTGTTGAATTGTCAGATATTCTGCACGACATTACGGCAACTGGTAGAATTGATTCGGAACGGGCAATCGCCAGATGCCATGTTGAGCTTGCCAACTATTTTGCGGCGGCGGTTTTAATGCCCTATGATGCGTTTCATGCTATGGCAGAACAGAGTAGCTATGACGTTGATCGCATGGCATCGGCCTTTGCTGTATCATTTGAGCAGGTCTGTCATCGCCTAACAACTTTACAGCGCGAGAACAGGCGCGGTGTGCCGTTTTTCTTTCTGCGAATTGATAAGGCCGGCAATGTGACTAAACGGTTTAACGCAACCAGCTTTAACATTGCTGAATATGGGGGGTCTTGCCCTGTCTGGAATCTGCATACGGCGTTTCGAACCCCTGGGGTGATTTTGCCGCAATATGTGGAGCTTCCTGATGGTGAGAAGTTTTTTACCCTTGCGCGGACAACAGAGCGACCTGCCTATTCCATGCAAACGCAGGATCGCAGGTTGGCCATCGCCCTTGGATGCGAGATTAAGCACGCGCATAAACTGGTCTATACATCAACCTTCCAAAAGCCAGTTGATGAAGCATTCAGCAAAATCGGTATTAATTGTCACTTATGCTTGCGGCGTAATTGTTCACAACGTGCGCATGATCCGCTGTTTGGTGAGCTAACAACTGACACCAACA
The DNA here is from genome assembly GCA_002691725.1 of SAR116 cluster bacterium. Taxonomy (GTDB): domain Bacteria; phylum Pseudomonadota; class Alphaproteobacteria; order Puniceispirillales; family UBA1172; genus UBA12202. Next base: position 9,476 of record NZIT01000018.1, read on the forward strand.
GGCGTGGTGAAACTCGATATGAAAGTTAAACTGAGGTCAAGCTGACCGTCATTATCATGGCAATGCGGGCTTGGCCATGCGGGCTTGGCCATGCGGGGAGACCAAGATGCGCCGCAAGACATTTATTGCTATCCATACTTATCACGACGATGACATGAAAACAGCGATTTGGACGCGGATGATAATATAGGCAAGGCCTGAATTAATATGTTTGCAACTCTGACAATTTGCGACATGATGGCGGTAAGGGATTGACGACAGCGTTGTCATATTTTAACTTTTTATTATTAATGTGACTCAAAACAATCGCATGAGGTGCAGCATGGATACGCCTTCCTCACCAAAACCCGGCACCCGTCCAAACAGCGCGGCGAGCGCAAAGTCAGAATGGAATTATCATCCGCCGATTCCAATAGATAATAATCCGCTATTTTCATGGCCAATCCGTTGGAAAGATACACTGACCTATTATCGCGATAGCTGGCTGGTGCTATCAGAGGGAACCATTTTTGTGCTTCTGGCTATCTTGTCTTGGCACTTGCTCAGCCCCAATATGGAAACCGCTATGAGCCTTCATTGGTCATGGGTGGGCGGCATCTGGCTGCGGAATTTTCTGGTGTTGTTGGTGGTTGCTGGCGTGCTGCATTACTATTTCTTTGCCCGGAAAAAACAGGGGACAGATTTGAAATATGTCCCATCCTTTATGTCCAAAGGCAGCCGCTTTCTGTTTAACAATCAGCTCTTGGATAATATGTTTTATGCGTTGGTTAGTGGCGTGCTGATCTGGTCATGTTTTGAGGTACTGATGGTCTGGGCCATGGCTAATGGCTATGTGCAAATGATCACATTTCAAGATCATCCCATCTGGTTTATTCTGGCTCTGCCATTGATTTATATCTGGATCGCGTTTCATTTTTACTGTGTGCATCGGTTATTGCACGTCAAGTTTCTCTATGACAGGGTGCATGCGTTGCACCACAGGAATATTGCTACTGGGCCGTTTTCTGGCGTCTCTATGCATCCGGTGGAGCATTTGTTTTATTTCTCATCGGTACTGATCCATCTGATTGTGCCGACACATCCCGTGCATATTATCTTTCATCTCTATTCGCTTTCCCTGGGGGCGGTGTTTGGGCATACCGGATTTGATGCGCTCCTGGTCAAGAATAAAAAGCGTTTGGCGATTGGCCATTTCCATCATCAGCTTCACCATCGCTATTTTGATTGCAATTATGGCTCGGTGGATATGCCGTGGGATAAATGGTTTGGCACCTTTCATGATGGTAGTCCAAACGCCATGAGCCAGATCAGGGCGTCGCGGAAACTCTAGCTGATCACTTTGACACCACTATGCCTGGTAGGTTAAACACTAATTCATGACAAAAATAAAATTTCAGGACGTGTTACGCGACGCCATTCAATCCCTATTTGGGACAAACCCGTCTGCTCAAGAAATCATCGATTCCTATCCAACTGCACATCTTATCGGCACAGATACCATTCAAACAGGTGGCGGCACATTCTTTGATATTTTTGCCAAGAAAGGTCGTGACGAATGGGCGGAAGTCGAAAAATTAGTTTCCCATTTCAAAACCCTTGGGGTCAGGCAGTCAGCCCTGATCCGTGGTGATTTCCTTTTCGGCTATAAGCCTCAACCCTATGATGTGATCAGGGGGTTGGTCTTTGAATATGCCGCTATGGGAATGAATGTCTTGCAGAACTTTCACGGGTTAAATGACGCGCGTTGTCTGGCTGGTGTTGCTGAGGCTGTGGCGGAGGCGCAGGCCGCCGGATTTGACATCACCGTCCAGGGAACAATCTGTATTGAAGACAATCCTAATGTCACTGTTGGCAAATGTCTGACATTCGCCGATCAACTGGTGGCGCTTGGCCATAGCGGGTTTTACTTAAAATCGGCGAGCGGCCGTCTGAGTCCGTATTTTGTTTATGAACTTGTATCAGCCCTCTATCGGCGCTTTCCTGATCAGGATGTGACCATTCACGCCCATTCCACTTATGGCGAAGCACCTGCCTGCTACATGGCGGCAAGCTTGGCCTCTATTGAACAGAACAAGGCCATCACTATGGATGTTCAGCACCCTGCGCTTGCCGGCTCAACAGCACAGCCAAGCATGAACAAAATGGTGGACCTTATCAAAAATTATCCAGATGAGCGGATTGCAGCCGAATCGCCGCAGTTGGATATTGATGCCATTAAGGCCAGCATGTTTTCCCTTTATGGGCTGCGTTTCCGTTATCGTGAGTTCGAGTCAAGGTATAATGCAGACCTCGTCAAATCGATGTATGCAGCACGAACACCCGGTGGGGCATCGGCGACACTAAAATCTATACCTGGCCTTGTTGATACGCTTGGACGTCTGCTCGGAAAGGGCGATAAACACGCTGATTGGGACCACATCCAAATAGCGATCTATCAGATGCAACATCAGATCCTGGATGATCTGGGGCAACCAACCCAAGTGACGCCTTATGCAGCGAATACCACTGGCCAGGCGGCTCTGTCGCTATGGCATCAATTGGAAGGGCGTGACAAATACCACACGCTTTATCCCGGCATTGTTGATTACCTCGCCGGACGTCACGGCCATGTGCCAGCCAGCGCCAGCCGCATGCTTGTGGCCAAGGCGCTAAAGCAGCTTGGGCTGGAGGCTTCAGAAAACTATGCGATGGCAAAGGACCGGCCAGATGGTCTCCCATCCGCTAAAGAGAAGCTGATCAAAGCTGGTTTGGAGCAGCCGACTATGCGCCAGACCATTTCTGCTGCCGTGATATCTGATTCGGGGCCATTCAAGGGTATTGATCATATCGTGGCCTGTGATAAGGGACAGAACATGCCGTCACCGCCACCTCAACAGCCGTTCTATTCGTTGCCGCCGCAACCAGTGCTACGCAAGGACGGACATGGTTATAACCGTGATGTGCGCGACGCTGTTAATATCATTGGTGGGTATTCAAAGCTTCAGGAAATTGCCGAACGGGTTCTTCATATCAAACAGTTGGTTGACCGCCGCTATATCTTCCCGGCAGGTGAGGAAGACCTTGAACAGAAATGGCTGAATGCCAATATTGCACGGCTGAAGCTGATCCTTGATGATATTCCGGTGAAGCTGGCGGCAGCAAATTTTTCGGATGGGCAGAAAATGGTGATGCTGGATCGCAATAACCCCAACAGTATTCATCTCGCCATCAAAGATGCGGTCGACCATAAAGGCGCAGGATTATACGATTTCATGATTTATATCATGGGCGATCGTATCTGACCTTTCCAGTTCACAAATTATAGGCCAAAGAACTATTGCGAGATTGAGGATGCCCAACCAAGACAGATCAGTCTGTTATTGAGCAACATACTCGCCTGAAACCATTGATGCGCATTACGTTCTCACATTTATGAACGGATATATTGTGTTGATGCCTTTTGATCGACCTGATAATCCCAATGCGTATTGTTGGTCTTCATCGCGTCATTCACCACTTGCTTCATCGGCAGACGCTCCCACACATCTTGCGCGATTTTCTCCAGATCAAAATATCCCCCCGTTATGATCTTATTAAGCTCAAGTTCTATCTCAGCAAGTTCAGGCTCACCCACGCGATCATGCCACTCGTCAGGATCAATCGCGAGATTGAATAGACGAGGTTCTGATCCGTGGCAATAGTGATACTTCCAGTCACCAAGCCGAACGATGAAGCTAGGGCGCATGATGCCCTCACCGTGATATTCAGATATCACAGGCACCAGCTCTGGTTCTGCCCCATGAACAGCGGCAAGCAATGACCGACCCTCCATCTGGCGTATAGGGGCTTGTCCGGCAATATCGAGCAGAGTAGCAGGCACATCCAGCAACGAAACAGGGGTATCTATCCGGACAGGAGCGACATCAGGAATGTCGATGAATAGCGGGATACGGCTAGACCATTCATAGAGGCTGCGCTTTTGGATCATGCCTTTCTCACCCAGCATTTCACCATGATCAGAGGTCACAATGACGATTGTTTCATCGCGCAATCCGCTTTCTTCAATCGTGTCGAGGAGCTCACCTATTTTGTCGTCAACATAATGGGCAAGGGCGGCAAACCCGCGCCGCATCGCAATCTGGTTTTCTGGTTTGCGGATCTCATCGCCTTTGCTGTGCAGCCCATGCCAGCGCCTGATCGCATGGTCATAGTCAGAATATTTCTCATCCATATCATCAGGGTAATCCGGTAATGGGATATCGGCATCCTTGTACATCTCCCAATATTTCTTAGGCACCTTATAGGGCGGATGTGGGTTGGTGTAAGAGACCGTAAGCATCCAGGGCTTGTCAGGGGCATGGCGCAGGTATTCCAGGGATTTGAAATGAGTTTCTTCGTCATATTGAAGCTCTTTTGACCAACCGGGGCCAATGTTTTCGGCCATATATTGCGGCGCAAAATCAAAAGCCTTAAAGGTAGGATCATCTTCGGGCGGCAATGGGTATGACCAGATAAATCCTGACGGATAGACATCTGTGTTCAAGCGCCGTTCAAACCCATGCAGTTGATCCGCCCCGACAAAATGCATTTTGCCTGACAGTACGGTATGGTAACCTGCATTGGTCAGGTAATGGGCAAATGTTGGAATAAAGCTGTGGTAAGGATCGCCATTATCATAACAGCCCGTTGTTGAGGTGTAGAGCCCGGTCATTAAGCAAGACCGAGCAGGTACGCAGATCGGGCTAGGTGTATAGGCGTTGGTGAAGTTCGCTGAGCGCGCCGCCAGCTTCGTCATATTCTCAGTTTTTGCACCGATACCGCCGCAAGCCTCAAGCATAAACGGGGTCATCTGATCAGCCATGATCAAAAGGATGTTCGGTTTTTTTGGCGTCATTGCTTTTTCCTAACTCCGGATCACATGCCCATATTGCCCCCATTATTGCATAAGGCGCTTAGGCACGCATCTGGCATGTCTGGTCATATTTTAATATTAATCAAACATGATACAGCTTTCCGGCACAACCCCCTATGCGAAAAAGGCGCAGAAGCCGTTTTCTTCATATTAAACCGATAATGGGGAAATGAGGCACAGCCC
>NZIT01000019.1 GCA_002691725.1 SAR116 cluster bacterium
CCGCCCTGATACAATCAAAACAGGGGTTTCAATCTTACTGCCACGAAGTGTTTTAGATAAACGGATTCCATCACTGTCGGGTAAGTTAATATCCAGAATAATGGCATCATAGCAATGATCTGTTGCGGCAATTAATCCGTCTTCGGCGGTGCCACAAATATCTGAAAAATGGCCCTCATCAGATAGGGCAAGAGAAAGAGATTTACTGATAATTGGATCATCTTCTACAATCAATACGTTCATTTATAGACTACTATGATATGTTAGCCACCTGATGTGGTAAGTTTAAAATAATGCATGTTTCTTTCTGTTCTCATGACATCAATTTAAGTTGCAATTAGTTAATTAATTCAAAAATACTTGTTACTAATCTTCCCTTCACTAAAGGTTATATGCCCTTATGTGTGTAATATTCCGATTATCTAATTCGTTAGCAAATCAATAATTCGTGATGTGTGTTTGAATCTGCGCTGATGGCTGTTGAAAGACTTTAAGTTAAGGCGCTTATCAAAAAACACAGAATTTTTTTAATTTTTGTTAAAAACTGGGTTGCGTAGATGAGGCGAGGTTAATATATATACCGCCATAGCATGTTCTAATTCATAAATTCCCTGTTTTAAGTTCGAAGGTTAAGTTTTGAAGACAAGTTCATTCATGAGGTTGCAAATTAATTCCGCCTTTTACATATTTATGAGCGAGGGTAAAAATGAGCACATCATCTAAGAAAACGACAACATCAAAGAAACTTGATGCTCCGATTATTTTACCAGATGGATATCGTCCAACTGAAAAAGAAGATTTCATGAATCCGGTGCAGATTGAATATTTCCGCCAAAAATTATTAAAGTGGAAAGATGATTTGCTATCAGAAGCATCTGAGACGCTTAACAACCTGTCACAGGAAAATCTTCAGAAGCCCGATGTCACAGATCGAGCTCAAGTCGAAAGTGATACGTCAATCCGTTTGCGAACACGCGATCGGGAAAGAAAACTGTTGTCAAAAATTGAAGCGGCCTTACAGCGAATTGATAACGGAACCTATGGCTATTGTGAAGAAACAGATGAGCCGATTAGCCTGAAACGGCTAGAAGCCCGTCCCATTGCCTCATTATCTTTGGACGCACAAGAGCGGCATGAGCGCAATGAAAGAACCCATAGAGACGATTAGTATAAATATAAAATATTAGCCTATGCTGCTTAGCCACTGAAAATAAAAGGTTATATCGATTTTTTATGGATGATGATTTTAATCTCGTCACGTTAACCTTTTGTCAACTTTCTTAATGTATAATCTTCACCATTAACAAATCATTTATTGTTAATGCTCATGTCAGCGATTTTAGTTGCCTTTTTTGTTATGTGTGCTGGCCTAACAAAAACCTGGATATTACATTTTGGCAACCCCAAATAAAAAAAGCACAAATATCGACAGCGACACTATTAAAACCCCGTATAGTGACATCGGTGCCAGTTCAACATCTGGCTCGACATCTGGTTCAGAATCTGGTCCAATATCTGGTTCCATGCTTGATGCCTTACCCGATAATAATCCCGTAAGGATGATCATGGCGGAACAGGATACCCCCTTTTCGCGGTGTTGTTCATGACGTCAATAACAATCTGATGGCTATTTTTGCCGGCTGTGATCAGCTTGAACATTCAATTGATAGCCCCGAAGATTCGCGACCATTGCTTGAGTCTATCCGCAATCATATTGCTATGGCATCGCAGTTAGTTAATGATCTAACCCGAAATAATAATAGCGAAGATAATCAGGTTGTCATGACGCAGTATGAGCTGGAAAACCTGCTCAAAGGCATCGTGCCAAGTTTAACCCTTGTCACCTCGAATAAGGTTACCATTGAAATTGGTTCAATTATTACCACTCCCGTCTATATAAATCCGGTGTTACTGCATCGGATTTTGTTACAATTTGTCCGCAATTCCATGGAAACTGGCGAAGATAGCATTGTCATTTTTATTTTGGTGCGTCATCGCGATGGCTGGTGTGAGTTATCAATATCCGATAACGGCCCCGGCATCATAGGGATTCCTATTGACGATGTATTCAAGCCTGGAGTGTCATCCAAAAAAGACCATAATCGCAGGGGCTATGGATTATCTGCGGTGGCTTATGCGGTAGAAGCTTGGGGCGGCTCATTTGGGGCAAAGAACCTGCCCGGGAAAGGGTGCCGATTTTGGGTGACCTTTCCACTACTTGATTTGGGCGTTAACGGATCAAGCAAAACCTAATTCATTTTCAGCCTGATTTGTCTGAATTTTAATATGAGAACAAATCGTGAAAATAATACTTGCATAAAAGAACAAAACGTGAATATATATGTTCTCAATTGATAAATACTGATCCAATGCGGATGGCCAGACGGTTTTAATTTATTTGGTTGATTATGTGTTTGTAACCAACTGGTGTTCGTGTCAAAAAGGGAGAGCATAATGTCCACATCAACAGCGAATGTCATAAAAATGTCTGCATCTAAAACTGAAAAATTAAAAGCGTTAGAATCGGCTATTGGTCAGATTGAGAAAGCCTTTGGCAAAGGGTCAGTGATGAAACTTGGCCAGAGCGATACCGCCGTCGATGTAGAGGCGGTTTCAACAGGTTCTTTAGGGCTGGATATAGCGCTGGGCATTGGCGGTCTGCCGAAAGGCCGCATTGTTGAGATTTATGGACCGGAGTCATCAGGCAAAACAACGCTGGCTCTGCATGCTGTTGCTGAGGCGCAAAAATCTGGCGGTGTTTGTGCTTTTGTTGACGCAGAACATGCGCTTGATCCGGGATATGCCAAAAAACTTGGGGTCAATTTGGATGAACTTTTGATCTCGCAACCTGATAGTGGCGAACAAGCGCTTGAGATTACTGACACGCTTGTCCGTTCAACATCGGTTGATATCGTCGTTGTAGATTCGGTTGCCGCTTTAGTGCCGCGAGCAGAGCTTGAGGGTGAGATGGGTGATACGCATGTTGGCTTGCAGGCGCGGTTAATGTCACAAGCTTTGCGTAAACTGACAGCGACAATAGCTAAATCGAATTGTATGGTCATCTTTATTAACCAGATACGGCTGAAAATTGGGGTTATGTTTGGAAATCCTGAAACAACAACTGGCGGTAATGCGCTGAAATTCTATGCCTCAGTGCGCCTGGATATCCGCCGTATCGGTGCCATTAAAGACAAGGATGAAGTGGTTGGCAATCAAACCCGCGTCAAGATTATCAAAAATAAAGTCGCCGCCCCATTCCGGCAGGCTGAGTTTGATATCATGTATGGTGAGGGCATTTCCAAATCAGGTGAGCTGATTGATCTTGGAGTTGCGGCTAATCTCATTGAAAAGTCTGGATCATGGTATTCCTACAAAACTCAGCGTATCGGGCAGGGGCGCGAAAACGCTAAACAATTCATGATGGAAAACCCGAATATAGCTGATGAGGTGGAACACGCCTTACGGCAGAATGCGGGATTGTTTGAAACCGTCATGCTTGAGCCAAGCTCTGATGATAAAAATGATGATAACAATGCGCCAGATGCGCCAGATGCACCGGATGCGCCAGAAAATCAGTAATTGCGAAAATCAGGTTATCCTATCGCCTGATATTGCCACCAGATAAATAGCTGATCAATAGCGGCTAATGAGGCGGTAAATACAGTGATAGGGTAACGAGTTTAGATATTTTCACATAAATTGTATGTGTTTTCTGGACAAAACTGCTCATCTTTTCTACATCTGTTGGAGACAAAGGAAGATGACATGCTGACTGTTAACGATATTCGCAAAGCGTTTCTGGATTATTTTCATGCTAACGCGCATGAGGTAGTCGCCTCTAGCCCGCTAGTGCCGCATAATGACCCGACCCTGTTATTTACCAATGCAGGCATGGTGCAATTTAAAAATGTATTTACTGGGGCTGAGAGCCGTGCCATCCCGCGTGCCGTCACGTCCCAAAAATGTGTTCGTGCTGGCGGCAAGCATAATGACCTTGAAAATGTTGGTCATACGGCGCGTCACCATACGTTTTTTGAAATGCTGGGCAATTTCTCTTTTGGCGATTATTTCAAAGAAAACGCGATTGAACTTGCCTGGAATCTCATCACGAAAGAGTTTGGATTACACAAAGATAAGCTCCTCGTCACCATATATCATGATGATGATGAAGCGGCCAATTATTGGAAATCTATTGCCGGGCTTTCGGATGACCGCATAATCCGCATTGCCACCTCAGATAACTTTTGGTCAATGGGTGATGTTGGCCCTTGTGGCCCGTGTTCGGAGATTTTTTACGATCATGGTGATCATATTCCGGGCGGTCCTCCGGGGTCACCTGATGAAGATGGTGATCGATTTATTGAGATCTGGAACCTGGTTTTTATGCAATATGAGCAAAAATCACTCGATGAGCGGGTCTCATTGCCTAGCCCTTCTATTGATACTGGCATGGGCATTGAGCGTATTGCCGCCATTATGCAAGGCAAGCACGACAATTATGACATTGATTTGATGCAGCATTTAATAGCCTCATCGGCGCATCATGCCAATGTTGATATTGATGGCGAGCATAAAGTATCGCACCGCGTTATTGCTGACCATTTGCGCTCATCCTGCTTTTTGATTGCTGATGGGGTGCTGCCGTCTAATGAGGGCAGAGGCTATGTGTTGCGGCGTATCATGCGCCGAGCCATGCGCCACGCGCATCAGATGGGCTGTCGTGAGCCGCTAATGCATAAACTTGTGCCAGCGTTGATTGAGACTATGGGCGGCCATTATACCGAATTAGGCCGTGCCGAAGCCTTGATGACAGAGATTCTAAAGCTGGAAGAAACACGGTTCAAAGACACCCTTGATCGCGGCTTGAAAATTTTGATGGAAGAAGTTGATAAAAATCCAACCTCGCAGACGCTTGACGGGCAGGTGGCGTTTAAGCTTTATGACACATATGGATTTCCGATTGATTTAACACAAGATGTGTTGCGCGGTCAGGGCTGGACTGTTGACCAGGCCGGTTTTGATACGGCGATGGAAAAACAGAAAGCCGCCGCCAGAAAAGCCTGGTCGGGCACAGGTGATAAAGGCATGTTACCAGTTTATCTGCAGGTTGCTGAGAAGGCAGGCGCAACCGAGTTTTTGGGATATACCACGACAACCGCTAATGGCATGGTAGTGGCCTTGATCAAAGACGAGGCTGAGGCGACCACTGTTAATGCTGGTGAGAGTGCCATATTAGTGACGAACCAGACGCCATTTTATGCCGAATCTGGTGGTCAGATTGGTGATACAGGCATCATTCTTGATGAGTTGAGCGGCGATAAACTAGCTGAGGTTACGGATACTTGGAAAACACCATCAGGTGTATTTTTTCATGTTATTTCAGCGCATAAAAATATAGAGTTAAACCAATCATGTAAGTTTGTTGTTGATCATGAACGGCGTCAGTATCTCAAATGCAATCACTCTGCCACGCATTTATTGCAAGAGGCTTTGCGTGAGGTGCTGGGCACCCATGTCATGCAGAAAGGCTCATTGGTTAGCCCTGATCGCCTGCGCTTTGATTTTAGTCACACAAAACAAGTGAACAGCAATGAATTGGCCAGTATTGAAGCCATAGTGAATCATCGGCTGATGATTAATTCAGATGTGACAACGCGCCTGATGACCCAAGATGATGCGATTGCAGAAGGCGCGCTTGCTCTCTTTGGCGAGAAATATGGCGATGAAGTAAGGGTTGTGTCAATGGGTGGCTCGACTAAGCACGAAGGCCGCGCGGCATGGTCAGTTGAGCTTTGTGGCGGTACCCATGTGTCTCAAACTGGCGAAATTGGTCTCTTTAAGATCATTTCTGAAACTGCGGTGGCTGGCGGTGTTCGCCGAATTGAAGCGGTTACAAATGATGGGGCGATGCGCTGGATTAATGATCGGCTGACTATCCTTAATGCTTCATCACAGGTCTTGAAAACAACGCCGGAACAGCTCTCATCTCGTCTCGATATTTTGCTGCAAGAACGCCGGCAGGCTGAACAAATGATTGCTGATCTTCGCCGCAAATTAGCTGAAGGTGGCGGTGATGCAAGCAGCGCTTTGCAGCGTGATATTGGCGATCTCAAATTGACTGGCCGCATTTTAACGGACACGCCAGCAAAAGACCTCAAATCAATTGCTGACACGATGATAAAGCAAGCCAAGGGTGCTGTCATGCTGGTCTCCAGCATGGATGGCAAAGCATCGCTTGTTGTCGCGATTAGCCCAGATGCAACGGATCAGCTTAATGCGGTTGATCTGGTTCGGATTGGCGCTGAACATTTAGGCGGCAAGGGTGGCGGCGGTCGCCCTGAAATGGCACAGGCTGGTGGCTCTGACCCTGATAAGGCTGAGGATGCTATTAACGCCATAATGGATGCGATTGAAACCACTTTAATTTAAGCGGCAGATGCGGATATAGACCAAAGCTTAGGCCTCTATGCTCTGGTCTATATCTTAATGAAATATGTGCTTAATATCGCTTTTACGCCATTGCCGCCTTGAGGTTACGGTCAATCGCATCAAGGAAGCCATCTGTTGTTAGGAAAGGCTGATCCTTGCTGATCAAAAGCGCTAAATCTTTGGTCATCTCGCCAGTTTCCACGGTATTAACACAAACATCTTCAAGCGTCTTAGCAAATGCCGCCAGTTCAGGTGTATCATCAAATTTAGCCCGATAAGACAGCCCTTGTGTCCATGCGAAAATGGAGGCGATGGGGTTGGTTGAGGTCGGCTTGCCGGCCTGATGCTGACGATAATGGCGAGTCACCGTGCCGTGCGCGGCCTCTGCCTCAACGGTTTTGCCATCAGGCGTCATCAGCACAGATGTCATCAGACCAAGTGAGCCAAAACCTTGGGCAACAGTATCTGACTGCACGTCACCATCATAATTTTTACAGGCCCAAACAAACTTGCCATTCCATTTCAGCGCTGAGGCAACCATGTCGTCAATCAAGCGATGTTCATATTCAATGCCTTTCGCATCAAAGGCTGATTTAAACTCATTCATGAAAATCTCTTCAAAGATATCTTTGAAGCGGCCATCATAGGCTTTCAGAATTGTGTTTTTAGTCGATAAATAGACAGGCCAGCCAAGGTTTAATCCATAATTAAAGCAAGCCCGAGCAAAGCCACGAATAGACTCATCCAGATTATACATCCCCATTGCGATACCACTGTCAGGAAACTGAAAAATCTCATGCGTGACCGCATCACTGCCATCATCAGGCGTAAAGGTAAGGGTGAGTTTGCCCGGCCGATCAACCAGAAAATCAGTGGCCCGATATTGATCACCAAAAGCATGACGGCCAATAACAATTGGATCAGTCCAGTTAGGCACTAATCGGGGGACATTTTGACAAATAATCGGCTGACGGAATACGGTGCCGCCAATAATGTTTCGAATAGTACCATTTGGCGAGCGATACATGCGGTTGAGATTAAATTCCTCCACGCGCGCCTCATCAGGTGTGATCGTCGCGCATTTAATCCCTACGCCATATGTTTTGATCGCGTTCGCAGCATCCACCGTCACTTGATCATCGGTTTCGTCTCTGTATTCCATCCCCAAATCATAATATTTAAGATCAATATCCAGATAAGGATAGATGAGCTTTTCTTTAATTTTTTGCCAAATGATGCGCGTCATTTCATCGCCATCAAGTTCAACAACAGGATTTTTCACAGTGATTTTAGACATTGTACCCCCTTTGTAAATGAATCATCGTAAATAAGTCATAGTAAATAAATCACACTAAATAAATCACACTAAATAATTCACACTAGTCTGATCATAAGTTCGATATTGGATTTTCAGATTGATCTCGCTTTGCCATGATATCATCAAGGGCGTCGGCAACATCATTAAGTGAAGATAGCGGCTCAAAAAGGGATAAATGCTGTGGGTGGATAAAGCCAGAGCTAGAAGCATGAGCAAACATAGCCAGCATATGATCCCAGTAGCCATCAGGATTAAAAATAAAAATCGGTTTGCTGATAACCTTTAACTGGCACCATGTCAGCACCTCAATCATTTCTTCCATTGTTCCAAAGCCGCCAGGCAAAACGATAAACGCATCAGCTTCCTCATACATCATTTGTTTGCGCTGATGCATATTTTCCGTAATCGTAAGTTTGCTAATATCCTCGTTAGCGACTTCCAGGTTTTGTAAAAATCTTGGAATAATTCCATGGACACTGCCGCCATGTGATAAGGCACCTGATGCCGATGCTCCCATCATGCCAGTGCTACCGCCACCATAGATAAATCCCATATGGCGGGCGGCGATCATTGCGCCAATACGTTCAGCCATAACAAGCAATTCGGGTGACGTGGCGGCAGATGATCCTGAAAATACACAAATATTCATGACATATCCAATTTTGATGACGTTGCCATTATGGATATGATAGGGTATTCTTTAAAAAAGGGGAAATTACAAATGAAAAACCTACCTTTGATCTTGACCGCCATTGTAGCTGCCTTTTCCCTGATTGTTCTTGGTGTATATCTATATCAGACAGCACCAGAAAATAACACCCCTAACTTACCCGATAAGGGGCAAGATACCGCTGTTGTGGAGCCTGATAATTCACTATCCTCAACGCTTACGTCTGATGAAAACGCATCGGAGGACGCTGCGGCAGATAACACTTCTGCTGATAGTGATGAGCAATTTGTCTCGGTTGAACTCGTCAATGTATCTCCTGATGGCATTATTGTATTAAGCGGTCAGTCTAATCCCGAAAACAAAATCAAAGTTCATCATAAAGATGATCTGATTGCCTCAGCCAAAGTAAATAAAAATGGTGATTGGGCGGCTGTTCCTGACGCCCCACTGGCGGCTGGCACATATTTGCTGACAGTCACTGCCAGCTCCCCTGATGGCGACAGCATTAGCGCCCAACGTGATGTCGTTGTGGTCATTCCCGAAGATGATGATACGGCGCCGTTGGTGGCCTTGGTTCCTTCAGAAGAAGCAGGTGAATCAGAAGCCGAGCTATTGCAATCACCGTTAACTGAAAATCCTGATGATAGCGCTATTTCAGTAACTGACAACTCAGTTATTGCCGTTGATCCTACTGTTCCCGACGATATGGTCGCTGATCCGTCGCTTCCGCCTAAAGTCACTATTCGGATAATAGAAGCCTTATCAGATGATCGAATGGCTATATCCGGGTTTCGGCAAGGCTCAGGTGATATAGCGGTTACGGTCGACAACGTCCCTGCCACGGTAACGATTAATCCTGAGGGTTATCTCGCCGAAGCTAATATTCCGGACAAAAACAGGTTTACTGTTGCTGTTGTCATGACAGATGACAATGGCGATACGCTAGCCTCTGCCAGTATTGTTCTTAACAAGGCTAAATTGGATGAAACGCTGGACGGTAATACGCTTGTAGTTGTCCAGAAAGGTGATGCCTTGTGGCGGATTGCATATCGAACCTATGGCCAAGGCATAAAATATATTGATATTTTTAGCTCAAATGCTAATGAGATTAATGACCCTGACCTGATTTACCCTGATCAGATTTTCATTATTCCCAATTGATATAAATGCTGGATACGCGAATAAGATCTGCTGTTGAAATTGCTCTGCTTTACCCGGCACGGGCATTGCATCGGCTAGGGGTTAGCGCCAATGTCATCACTGCGGTTGGCGCTATCATCGGATTGCTGGCATTTTGCATGATCTGTTTAGGATTTTATCAACTGGCCATTGTTTGTATTTGCCTGAACCGTCTGGCAGATGGCTTGGATGGCGCGGTCGCCCGATTAGCTGGCGCCACCGACTTAGGTGGATACCTGGATATTGTTTTCGATTTTATGTTCTATGCGTCAATTCCATTAGGCTTTGCCTTTGCTGATCCGGCATATGCCCAGATCGCGGCATTTTTAATTTTTTGTTTCATTGGCACAGGCTCATCCTTTCTGGCCTTTGCTATCATTGTGGCAAAACATGATTTGCAAATGGAAAGCCAACAGAAAAAGTCTTTTTATTATCTAGGTGGGTTGACCGAAGGCGCGGAAACGATTGGCTTTCTGATCTTGATATGCGTCTTTCCGTCATGGTTTTTCTGGCTTTCCCTTGGCTTTGGCTGTTTATGTCTGATCACCACAGCAACACGCATTTTTATGGCGGTTGATACCTTTTCTTCGCGCCAATAGGTGCTTATATCGATTAAAGGAATGGAGATTAGCATGACAAAAATAATCAAATCCGAAGATGAATGGAAATCCAGGCTCACCGATGAGCAATATCAGGTGACGCGACAGCATGGCACTGAACGGGCTTTTACTGGCGCTTATTGGGATAATAAAGCCGCTGGCCGCTATAATTGTATTTGTTGCGGGGAAGAGCTGTTTTCATCAGACACTAAATATGATTCGGGTTCTGGCTGGCCAAGTTTCTGGGAACCTGTCAGCACGGAAAAGGTTGAGACGACAACCGATCGTTCCTTTTTCATGACGCGAACCGAAGTGCATTGCGCTAAATGTGACGCGCATTTGGGACATATCTTTCCTGATGGACCAGAGCCAACAGGTGAGCGGTTTTGTATCAATTCGGCGTCACTTCAATTTCAGCCTGACAGCAAATCAGCATCCGATAGTGATTAAGCCATCATTTGGGGCAGGGTTTTAGCGACTAATCCGGCGCCAATCAGCCCTGATTGAAGATGCGTTGCCATCGCTACCGCAGACGGCCCATCACCATGAACACATAAGGAATGGGGCGTGATTGGCAATGTTGTCCCATCAATGGTGGTGATTTTATGATCGACTAGCATGGCAAGTGACCGCGTTAATGCCATGTCAGGATCGTCTATCATGGCATCGGGTCGGCTGCGCGGGGCTAGTTGCCCATCTGGCATATAAGCACGGTCGGCAAAAATCTCTTGGGCAACGCTAAGACCGCATTTCTCACCTGCCACAACAAGCTGGCTGAGAACAGGGGCGAGAAAAATCTGACTTCCATCAACGGCTTTGACAGCTCGCGCAATGGCCAGCGCCATATCAATATCATTTGCCGCCATATTATTGAGCGCACCATGCGGTTTAACATGCGTTACTTTTGCGCCTGCTATCGCCGCCGCACCCATAGCCGCGCCAAGCTGATAGGCCATGAGATGTTCAATCTCGTTGACTGACAGACTGACCGGACGGCGACCAAAGCCATGCAGATCATAGAACCCCGGATGAGCGCCAATACTGACATTATTTTCCATCGCCTTGCGCATGGTATTTGCCATGATGTTATAGTCACCGGCATGAAAACCGCAGGCAATATTTGCCGAATTAATAATGGGCAATAGCGCATCATCATTTCCCATCACCCAAGGACCATAGCTTTCCGCCATATCAGCATTTAGATTAAAATTCATTTTCTGCCATCCCTATATTGCATGCCAATAGTTTAGCGTTATTGTTTCGTGCTTTTCAATGGATAACATATTCGTTATGACAGAATGATTATGATATCGTTTTCGCAATTAAGGCATCATTATGATCGGCGGTTTTTATCGGCTGGTGATCATGGAATTGTCATTAATATGGATGATCTACCAACAGATCAGGCCACGCAAGCTGCTCGCGCCTTAGCTCATGCTATTAGCAAGGTTATAGCGCAGGATAATATTCAGGGCATTGAGGATATGATCCCGGGGCTTACTAATCTGTTGGTGCAGTATAATCCACTTGTGACATCTGCCGCCATATTGATTGAGAAAATCACGCCGCTGCTTGCGACGCTGACATATGATGAAGGGGCAGGCAGGCTTATTCATATTCCATGTTGTTATGGAGGTGAGTTTGGGCCTGATCTGCCTGAAGTTGCAACAACGCTGAACATGTCCACAGATGAGGTGATAAAGCGCCATCAATCCAATATATTGGATGTTGCTATCATGGGGTTTTTACCTGGTCTTGCTTATATGAAAGGTGTTGATCAGGCGCTGTATTTACCGCGGCGCAAAACCCCGCGCGCGCATGTTCCGGCGTTATCGCTGGGCATTGCTATGGATCAGACGGTGGTTTATCCGCTGCCTTCGCCGGGGGGCTGGAACTTGATTGGGCGCGTCCCTATTGCTTTGTTTGACGCGCAAAAATCGGATCCTATATTGTTAAGATCAGGTGATAGAGTTAGATTTTATCGCATTGATATTAATGAATATAATAAAATATCATCTGATTATAAATCAGGTCAATTTAGCGTTGAGATTAGCGCATGATGAAAGGCTTGATCACATTCCGCCGCGCGGGGCCTTATTCAACGATACAAGACCTTGGCAGAGCTGGCCATCAGGCGGTTGGTGTACCTGAATCTGGTGCGTTGAACAAATATGCGCTTCGTTTGGGCAATCGTCTGGTTGGCAATCCCGAACATGCCGCCGGGATTGAGATTTGTATGGGCGGCGTGAGTGTTGAGATTAACGATGCTCGGCGCGTTGCCCTGACCGGAACAGGGCAGACGTCTCTGGTCATTTCTGATCGCTATGGTCATCAGGTGGAGATTATGGCTAACCGGTCGATCACTGTCCGCGCTGGCCTGACCATTATGATACCAGCATTAAGTGACACGAATACCGCCTATCTCAGCATTTCGGGCGGCATAGGCACGCCGCAATTATATCAATCGCGGTCTACATCACCTAATGCCATGATAGGCGGCTGGCAAGGCCGTCTGCTTGCTGATGGTGATCAGATACCATTGTTGGAGGATATCAATCTGTCTGACATATCAGAACGGATGCTGCTTAATGCTGATGATTTTGGCGTAAAACAGGATTATCGGGTTGTGTTAGGGCCGCAAGATGATCGTTTTACCGATGCCGCGATTGATACGTTTCTGACATCAGAATATCGTATATCACCGCTCCTGAACCGAATGGGGATGCGGCTTGAAGGCGAGACGCTCAGCCATAAAGATAATGCTGATATCGCATCTGATGGTATTGTCACAGGCTCAATTCAAGTTCCCGGTGACGGATTGCCGATCATCTTGCTTGCTGATCACCAGACAACAGGCGGGTATACGAAAATAGCGACCATTATTCAGGCGGATTTAGCCTCTCTGGCTAGCTGTAAACCTGGGCAATCTATCAGGTTTTCTGCGGTTTCTGTTGAGGAGGCTGAACAACTGGCGCATCTCCACGAAGATAAGTTTCAACAAATGCTAAAACAGATGGTTGCGCCACCACCAGTAGTTGATATAGCTTCGCTTTATCAGTTAGGCGATACAACAGGCGATATGTGATTAGGATAGACGCATGGTAATGATAACAGGAAAAACCAGGTTATTTGGTGTGATTGCTGATCCGATTGATCATGTCCGCGCCCCTATGGTGTTTAATCCTGTGTTTGCGGCGCGTGATATTGATGCTGTTCTCGTGCCTATTCATATTCAACCGGATCATTTGGCATCAACGCTCAATGCGCTGAAACATATGCCTAATATGGGCGGTGTTGCGGTCACTATTCCGCATAAAATGACAGCGGCAGCGCTTTGTGATGAGCTAGGCATGGCGGCACAGGTTACGAGCGCGGTTAATGCCATCCGTTTTGACAGTGGCCGCATGATTGGTGATAATTTTGACGGCTTGGGATTTGTCGCAGGTTTGCGCGGTGAAGGCCATGATCCAACAGGGAAAACAGCAGTCATCATTGGGGCAGGCGGAGCGGCGCGTGCTATTGCGATAGCGCTTGCTGATGCTAATCTGAAAAAACTCATTATTGTAAACCGTAGCCTCAATAAAGCTGAGCATTTAGCTGATCTTATTCGCTGTCATTATCCTCATCAAAATGTTCAATCTGCATCCATAAATGAAATTGATACTATCAAGACAGCGTCTGATCTGCTAATTAACGCCACTAGCCTTGGGCTTAATGATGATGATGCATTACCGGTTGCGGTTGAAGGGGTTGTAAAATCGGCTATCATTGCCGATATAATTATGGTGCCGGAAATGACAAAATGGCTTAATGTCGCTCAAGAGCAGGGTTTGACGATCCATTTAGGGCGACATATGCTGGATTATCAAAGAAATCTGATCGCTGAGTTTATTGGCGCCTGGTAGTGATTTAGGGTAGTGTTTCAGGGTAGTGATTTAGGGTAGTGTTTCAGGGTAGTAATTCAGGCTAGTAATTCAGGGTAGTAACAAATAGTCATAACATTGGTAAATGTTGGAAAAACAAATGAGCAATACTAATCAGTGGGACGAGAAACGTCTCGAAAAGCTAAAAAAATTATGGGAAATGGGGCTGCCTATCTCTCAGATTGGTGAAAAGCTAGGCGTATCACGCAATGCGATTGCTGGTAAAGTGCATCGCATGGGTTTACCGAAACGGCAATCTCCGATTGCTGGTGGGGCTAAATCTGGTGGCGCATCTTCGCGCAAAGCGAAAACGACACCCATGTTAAGTCGTGAGGATTTGCCGCTTAAACTTGCGCTTCGAAATATCACATGGTCACGGAGCAAATGCAGCTGGCCTATTGGTGACCCGCAATCCACGGATTTTCATTTTTGTGGAGATGATGTGGTGACTGGAAAGCCGTATTGTAATTCGCATTGCTTTGATGCCTATACAACAAACCGTGAAGGCGGTAATACCTAAACATGTCCTCTCTCGATGCTTCTCAAGAGGTGATCCGCAGATCGGATTATCTGGCACCAGATTGTCGGGTCGATAATGTCGATCTCACGGTTTCTATTTTTGAAGATTACACCAAAGTCACAGGCGTATTTACGGTCTCGCCTGTCACGAAAAAAGGTGGAAAAATTACGTTTTACGGTGGTGAGCCATTACAATTTGAAGCCATGGATATTAATGGGGAAACGTATCTTCCCAATAAAGACGACCTTGCCAGAGGGCATATTCATCTTGCCCTGAAGAAGCCGACAGTCGTCACCATTAGCGCCCGTATTCATCCTGATCAGAACACCGCCCTTGAAGGGCTTTATCAGTCAAATGGAATGTATTGCACGCAATGTGAGTCTGAGGGCTTTCGACGTATTATCTGGTATCCCGATCATCCTGATATTCTGTCTGTGTTCACGACACGGATTGAAGCGGATGCCAAGACGCTTCCGGTGCTGTTATCAAACGGCAACTTAATTGATCAAGGGACGCTGGATAACGGCCGCCATTTTGCGGTTTGGCATGATCCGCACCCAAAGCCAAGCTATCTCTTTGCCATGGTTGCTGGTGATCTCGAAATGGTCGAAGATCACTTCACGACAAGTGATGGCCGTGACGTTGTTTTGCGGATTTTTGTTGAGCATGGCAATGCCCATTTATGCGATCATGCGATGGCAAGCCTGAAAGCCTCGATGAAATGGGATGAAGATGTCTTTGGGCTGAATTATGATCTCGATATCTTTATGATTGTGGCGGTCAGCCATTTCAATATGGGCGCCATGGAAAATAAAGGGCTGAACATATTTAACGCTAAATATGTGCTGGCTGATAAACAAACCGCCACCGATGATGATTTGAACTTAGTTGAAGGCATCATTGCCCATGAATATTTTCATAACTGGACGGGTAATCGCATCACTTGCCGGGATTGGTTTCAGCTGACCTTGAAAGAAGGTTTAACGGTCTATCGTGATCAAGAGTTTACCGCCGACATGCATTCAAGAGGCGTCAAACGGATTAATGACGTTGCCTTGATGAAAGCCGTTCAATTCCCCGAAGATGCTGGTCCGACCGCGCATCCGATCCGTCCTGAAACATATAGAGAAATCAATAACTTTTACACCCCCACCGTTTATGAAAAAGGGGCAGAAGTTATTCGCATGATGGAACATCTGCTTGGCAAAGCGGCTTTCATGCGTGGGATTGACCGCTATATCACCGATAATGACGGTAAGGCCGCCACTTGTGAGGATTTTGTGTCAGCGATGGAAACGGCTAGTCAGGTTGATCTTAGCCATTTCAAACGCTGGTATGAGCAGGCTGGCACGCCAATCCTGGAGGTGAAGAAAACCTATGATGAGGAGAAGCAAACATTAACGCTTGTCTTTAAGCAGTCCTATCAAGATAACCCAGCCCTTAATACCCATCATGATTTGATGATCCCTGTTCGGCTTGGCCTGATTACTGAAGATGGGGCGGCTTTACCCGTCATATGCGACAACGCTAATGGTCACCAAAATGATGATGATCAAGATCGGGTTATCACCATTGCTGATAAAGCCGTGTCGATAACCCTGCATCAGGTGCCAAGGGGCGCGGTGCCATCGCTTTTGCGCGGGTTTTCTGCGCCTGTTGCCCTAAAAACTGATCATAGCGAAGCCGAATTATTGACGTTGTTGAAATATGATCAGGATAGTTATGGCAGATGGGATGCCGGCCAGCAGTTAATGAGCAATGTTATTCTGGATATGGTGAAAGCAGATTATGATCTGAAATCGATTAAGCAAAAAATTCATACTCTGGCGGATTCTGTTAGGCAGATCATTCTTGATCAGGCATGTGATCCGGCGGTTAAGGCTGAATTGCTAAAAGTCCCGTCGCAACAAGTTATTGAGTCTATGCTTGCTGTTGCTGATCCTGTTAATGTCTGGAAAGCGCGCCGCAAGTTAGTCAAAAACCTGTTTGTTGTGCTGGCTGATAGCATTGATCCGATTATTGCTGATTATATTAACCGATCTGATGCCCTATCGGCGCAGGAAAGGCGATTGCTAAATATTCTGATGAATATGAAAATTCTTACGCATGATCCGCAGGCTTGCCAGCAAGCGATAGCCTTGTCCCGTTCTGAGAATATGACGCTATCTATGGCAGGGCTTCACGCGCTCAATCAAACCGATGCCGATGAAAGAAAGATAGCATTAGATGAGTTTGAAAATAAATGGTCGCATCACCCATTGGTCATGGAAAAATGGTTTGCACTTCAATCGTCTTGCCCATTTATTTCAACCCCTGAATATTGTGAAATGCTGATGAAACACCAAGCTTTTGATATCAATAATCCTAACAAATTGCGCTCAGTGCTATCCGTTTTTGCCAATGTGAATACCAGAATGTTCCATGCTGATGATGGATCAGGATATAAGTTTATTGTCCGCCATATTGCTGATATTGATACGCGCAATCCACAGATTGCGGCCAGAATGGTTCTGCCATTAACCCGCTTTGGACGCTATGACGACAGCCGTCAGGCATTAATGAAAGGCGCGTTGACACGTCTGAAAACAGCAAAAAATCTATCTCCCGACTTATCAGAAGTTGTAGATAAAACAATTAGTTAAAAGTCAATATTATGCTGAATTTTGAAGCAAAAATGCAGGCGTATGTTCAGTATCTTTGAAACTGCTGCCGCTGCAATCTGGTGGCGCGTCACGTTCACCTTCATAACGGTTAGGCTTGCGGCGTGAACTTGACTTTGACTTTTTCTTTACCGCATTAATGTCTTTATCTGCCACCGGCTCAGATGCTGTTGACGATGATTTTTCAGGCGTCCCAACATCAATTGAAGGGATTGACTTGCCGATCAGTTTTTCAATCGCGCTAATCGCTGATTTATCATCTTCATTAGCAACCAGGCTAAATGCTCTGCCGCTTTTGCCAGCACGTCCAGTTCTGCCGATACGATGGATATAATCCTCAGGATTTGATGGGACGTCAAAATTAAAGACATGCGATAAGCCGGCGATATCAATGCCGCGAGCAGCAACATCACTTGCGACAAGTAATCTCACTTCATTATTCTTAAAGCGTCTTAGCGCCTCATTTCGGGCGCTCTGCGTCATATCACCATGCATACATTCGGCGTCCATCCCATTCTTTTCAAGTGCGGTTTTGACATTAGCAATATCGCGCTTACGGTTGCAGAAGATGAACGCATTGGCGACGTTTTCGGCGGTGATGAGCTGGCGGAGAGTATCATGCTTTTTGCGTGGTGTTGTCTGGCATGTAAATTGTTCGACGGTTTCTGCTGTCGATGATTCTGGTGAGATTTCAATAATCTTGGGATTGATAACAAAGTTTTCAGAAATCTTATAAATGGTTTTATTCAGGGTCGCTGAAAAGAACAGCGTTTGCCTGATTTTAGGCAATAATTTGGTAATTTTTTCAACATCCGGGATAAAGCCCATATCCAGCATGCGATCAGCCTCATCAATGACAAGGATTTTGACATCACGCAACAACACTTTGCCGCGTTCAAGATGATCGAGCAGGCGGCCAGGTGTGGCAATAAGCACGTCAACACCGCGATCAAGCAAGGCATCTTGTTCGCTGAAGCTAACCCCGCCGATGAGCAAGGCTTTGGTCAGGGTATGGTTTTGTGAAAATTGATCAAAGCTTTCTGATACTTGTGCCGCCAGCTCTCGCGTTGGCGTTAAGATCAATGACCGGGGAAGCCTGGCTTTGGCGCGTCCTGCATCCAAAATATCAATCATGGGTAAAGTGAAAGAAGCGGTTTTGCCAGTACCTGTCTGCGCCGAGCCTAAAACATCACGCCCCATTAAGATAATCGGGATAGATTTTTCTTGAATGGGGGTAGGGGTTTCATATCCACACGCCTGTATGGATGTAAGCAAAGTCTCACTAAGACCAAGATCAGCAAAAGATGTCATGAGAAGCCTGAATCGATTTCAATTATTATAGTGACGAAGATTAAAATTAACATCATCAGAATTTAATAAATCTTATACCTAAAACCTGTCAAAAGGTCAAGTTTGTTGCGAGTTTTCACGATAATGGATATAAATCCTTATGGATATAACTTTAGTATTTATTCCCTGCCATATGGGGTCAGCCACGGTATTCAAGGAACAGATAGCGCATTTGGAAACGCGCTATCCTGTCCATGTCGCTGATACATTTTCACATGACACCATTCAAGGCATGGCAGAGGCGGCATTGAGCCATGTCTCAGGCCAGATCATTCCTATTGGATTATCCATGGGTGGATATGTTTCTATGGAAATGGCGCATCTGGCGCCGCAGCGTCTCTCTGGCTTGGTTATCATGGATAGTAATCCCTATGCGGAGAGTGAGCATAGGCGGAAGCAACGCCTGGCTGAGTATAATTTAATTCATCGTGGGCGCTATGCCGGAATAACACGGGCAGGGGTCAAGCAAATGATTTCTGCGGATAATTTCAAAAACGCTAACCTGGTTGAGCAGATCATGGTTATGATAAAACAAGCTGGCCAAGCGATATACGAAGCCCAGATGAAAGCCATTATTAGTCGCCAGGATTATATGGCAACGCTGGAAAACTTATTATGTCCGTCTCTCATTCTATATGGAAGTGAGGATAGCGTGACGCCACCAAAATGGCATCATGATATGGCATCTGTCATCCCACAAGCTGATCTGATTGAGATACCAAATGCTGGCCATATGATCACTATGGAAGCCCCTGATCAGGTCACGGCGCATCTAAGCCAGTTTTTAGACAGCATTAAATATCAAGCGTCACCATGACAGACGGGGCGTTATCGCGAATATAATGAAAGCGTTTTTCGGCTTTACGCCCCATTAATGTATCAACTAGCCCATCCACACGCCGCCGATCATCAGCATCCGCGCCTTGACGTGTTGGCAGGCTGACTTGCAATAATCGTCTGGTTTCAGGTGCCATAGTGGTCTGTTTAAGCTGACTGGGCGGCATTTCCCCCAAGCCTTTGAAGCGGCTAACCTCAACCTTGCCGCGTTTATTGAAACCCTGTTCAATAATCTCCTCGCGCTGGGCATCATCAAGCGCATAACGGACATCATCGCCTTGTGCCAGACGATATAGTGGCGGTTGCGCTAGGTAGAGATGACCTTTTTCGATCAGTTCGGGCATCTGCTGATAGAAATAGGTCATTAGCAAAGCCGCAATATGAGCGCCATCAACATCCGCATCAGTCATAATAATGATACGATCATAGCGTAATTGATCTAATGAAAAGGATTTCCCCGGCTGCACGCCAAGGGCTAGGGCGAGATCCGATAATTCCTGATTTTGATTAGTTTTATCATCGCTGGCAGAGGCCACATTCAATATTTTTCCGCGCAATGGAAGAACTGCCTGAGTGCGACGATTGCGCGCCTGTTTCGCTGATCCACCAGCGGAGTCACCCTCAACAATAAATATCTCTGTTTCCTCACTTCCCGAAGCGCTGCAATCAGCTAGCTTGCCGGGTAAGCGGAGGCGCTTTGTGGCGGATTTTCTGGCAACATCGCGGTCACGCCGTTTGCGCTTGCGGTCTTCCATGCGCTGAATTGCCGCCTCTAACAAAAAACCTGCTCTGTCTTTATCGGCTGCAAGCCACGTCTCAA
>NZIT01000020.1 GCA_002691725.1 SAR116 cluster bacterium
ACCCATTATGATCCAGCTTATCTGGCATCTTCAAAGCGCCGGCAACGTCATACATTGGGTGAGATTAAGATGAAAAGGATTGATCCTGATCATGCTGATATTGCCGCCTGCCAGATTGCTGATATGATCGCTAACCAAATTGTCACCCCGATCGTAACCTAACCCTGAACAAAGATAAAAATGATAAAAGCCGCAAAAACTAATCTTTTTTCTTGCATGGGCGAGCAAGTTTGATTATCAAGTTTGAACAATGTGATCCCCAGTAGCTCAGCGGTAGAGCAAGCGACTGTTAATCGCTTGGCCGGCGGTTCGAATCCGTCCTGGGGAGCCATTTTCTGCAATGTTTTGCATTCCAAAATCTACCATAAGATAATGATTTAATTATTTTGATCAGTTTTCATATAATTATGCTTATTTAGTAAATTTTTTAATTCATCAATACCATATGTTTTTTTAACGACTTTAGAAATTTCATCCATATCAATATCACCATTTTTTTGAGGTAAAGCGATTTTAATATCATGTATTAATCTTTTACTACTACATTTACGATAATAATCATATCTCCATGAAGACGAGGAGATTGCCCCGCAAACATACAATATAAACTCTAGATCTTTTGGCATTTCTTCTTGCATTGTACCTATTAATACATCAGTTGTAGCTGCAAACCTATAAGGATGCCAAAAAGCCGCCCCACCTGAACCATTAGCGCTAATTGTTATCTTATTTGAAAAAATAAACTTTTCACTTACATCACAGTAGTCAGCTATTCCATTGAGCTGTTCTTGGGTTGTAATTACAGGTATTTCTCCAGTATCAAGAGATTTTATGGGAGGGCATTTTCCTCTATCTAAGATCATGATTTCATCAATGCTAAATAACTTTTCGCTCGTAAATGCCTTTGGATTTGGCGGGCTGTTTCTAACAGCTTTTGAGCGTATAGCTGATGTGAGGTTAAGTGTAATGTCCAAAATACCGATACTTGAAATTACGTGTTCAGCAACATAAGCCTCTGGTGAAAAATCATAACCATTTTGGCTTCTGATTTTAGTTTTAGTTATTTCTTTTGGTATCTCGTTAATACTATTACTATTTAAAAAACTTTTAACAGCACTGGAAATATCTACAAGGTTATCTTGTATATTAGTTTTAGATTGTGTTTTTGCTAAATTACTTGCGTGTTCATCATCATAAAGAATAGCAAATAATGTATCTTCATCATTATGATGAGGTTTCCATGCTTCAATAATCAGACCATATGTTCCTTTTGAAGCGTTGGGTATGAACAATCTTGAAGGTAGTTTAATACAAGCTTTTATAGTATGTCGC
Source organism: SAR116 cluster bacterium (assembly GCA_002691725.1). GTDB lineage: Bacteria > Pseudomonadota > Alphaproteobacteria > Puniceispirillales > UBA1172 > UBA12202. The sequence continues at coordinate 1,333 of NZIT01000020.1, forward strand.
TTCAAAGTTTCCCGCCTCCAAAATTTATTCTTCGACGATAACCCACAGATTGGTGAATTTGGTAAAACGGCAAACATTAAGCCATTTGGTTTCATTTGTTTTAATGCATGATCTACAAAATTTATACTTGGTTCTGATACAGCGAATGGTGGATTCATAAATACTCGTGTAAATGGACGATTTGTTTCGGTTGTTTCCTGATCTTTCAATGTGTAAAAAATATTCCCGTTGGTTTCCCAAAACTCATGGTCAAAGCAATTTCCATCTTGTAGTCCAGATTTGCCATCACCTCTAAATATCATATTTACTAATGCAAGGCTGTAAACTGGGTCTTCATGCTCTACACCCCATATACTATTTTTTTTAAACTGTTCATAATTTTTCGAGGAAGAAGTCTTTCGAACATTGTCCATTGCAACAACAAGAAAACCACCAGTACCACATGTTGGATCATAAATACCATCTCGCCAAGTTACACCAATACAATCTACTGCAAATTTTGTAATATGACGTGGGGTTAATACAATCCCCATATCTTTTGCGCCTGTTGCATATTTAAGGAATGTTTCATAAAACTTGCCTAGTGCATCATCCCCACTATTAATAGCGGAGCGAACATTCATTTCTCTCAAAACTTGTAAGGTATCAACAATAGCCTTTCGATAAGAGTTATGGTTTTTTTCTGTTGCTGGTAAATCTAACTTTATTTTATCAACAAACTCTTTTTTACCATGCTTAGTCAAGATAATTTCTATGTTCGTATTTATTTCATTAATCATTTTCCTAGGTTCTTTATGAATTCGCATATTACCATCTTCTGCCAAGGCTAATAATAACGATCCAAGAACTTTTGCACGATCAGCTATTGTAATTCCATTATTATGGAGCGTGGTATTAATATTATTAGCTTTTGTTAAGAATTTTTCGGAATTATCATCGAAACTTTCTAGATTAGGTTTATTCCCATTTATAATATCACGACATTGTTGAAGTGATAAAAATCCTGTAGTAGCGTAGTTATTAATAGATACAATATTCCATTCGCGACCGTTCCAATAATGTGTTTCCACAAGAAAAGTATCATTTGGACTACCTGCTATTCCAGTTGCAAAACGAGCAGGTTCATTATCTAAAATTTTACTAGCATTTATTTTATCTGAATAACTCTTTGCTTCTTCTAATCCTTTCTTTAGGTCTTTATGATTAGGTTTAGCTTCTACTATCCAATAATGAAAACCATTATTCCATGGAATACGAATAATATTTTCAGGTGACACATTGTTTAAAGTTTTCGTAAGAATATCATCATGATTATAAAACTCATGTTGATTATAAACATCACCACCACGATTAGGATTTCGAGTATCCCATCCAAGATCTTTTAAAACTTGACTAATATATGCATATATTCTGAATTCACTATCCATATCATTCACCAATTCATTTTACGGTGAAGAGAATTCAAGTCTGGCATAACAAAGATAACTAGTTGCGGTAGGAGAAAGTTTTCTTTCATATTATTACCCCAGAAACATTTATCGTTTTTATCTTCTTTCTTATGGGCTACCATATGAAAGTTAATAAATGCTTAACTCGGAGTATTTTTTTTAATTATTAGAAATAATTTACCACTAATTTATGTCTGTTTCCGCATATATTGTTCCAGATGCGTTTTGGGTATTGATGAGGGTATCTGATGAGATCAGATTAATTGGTCACCCTTACCCCTAGAACATTAATCGCATCTGATGGGCTTTCTATTAGCGGCAGATACGAAATGATCGGCAAGCTGATTTTTGGCTCAGCGCTAATAACTATCCTGCCGCCACGCCGGATAAAGCGCTCAATAGGCGGGATAATCAGATCAGCAATATCAGGAAATTGCATCAGCTCTCCTTGAATTGACATAACCGCCAGATCAGCAATATCGTCTCTTGCCATGCCCGAAAACTGACCAGCTAGAGTAAACGCATAATCCATAAAACCACGGTCAGTGTAACTCAACTCAAAACTATTGATGAAAATACCGCCACCAAACGAGGATAGAACAAGAAGCGCCTGACTAGGATCAACATTCTCAAAATCGTTCTCATTCAACATGTGATAGGTTTGCTTGAGATACTCAATATCGCCATAACTTTCAAATGCGCCTAACCCGACCAGTTGAATCTCAGCGTTACTGATCTGACGATAGCGATCACCAACATTTCTATGTGATGAGATACTGCTCATATTGACAGTAATATCATTTATGCCCAGCGAGTTAAGCATCATATGATATTCAGCTAGACTGGGGTCATAAGGGCTTAATGCGATCGTCAGCCTATCGATATATATTTCAGAATCATAATCAGGGATATAAGAGTTCTGATAAGGTAGTATCGGGATATCGCTGATATATAATTCGGATAAGGAAATGCGTGACCCTTCTGCTTCTATATCAATATCATTAATCTTTATCTCACCAGAATTATAAACCTTGACGCCTGCGTCACTTTCAAGAAACGCTTGGTCTAACACCTGATCATCTATAATCATGTTTTCGATAGACATGCTTTCCATATAGACATTAAGGCCTTCATCACTTATCCGCAGGCCCTCAATTAAAAACGTATTAAGTTTAAAAACGCCAGACGCCAGCTCATAATCTAAGACCAATCTATCAGATGATCCAAAATAGCTATTGCCCGAATAAAACCGGATATCGGAAACATCACCTTTTAAGGTATCTGTATCAAAATACCCTCTATCATAAACAACGCGCATATCACCAAGCGTAAACTCATCCTGAGCATGTGCTGGCAATACGGCAAGCATAGCAAGCATCATGGCTAATAATGCCGTTGAATATCTTAATAAACATTTATAAGTTAACATCACTTTATTCCAACATATTTTAAGAAATAGTTATAATATTGATATGTAAACATTTGGTCTGTTATCAAGCCAGTTTATATTTACCTGATATCGTAATCGGCTGCCCGACCATTTTATATGACCCATCTTAAACAACATAATTTATATGGCCTAATTTATGCGACCTTTATCATCAATTTTGACCATATCACGTGGCCGGATTAATGACAGTAACTTTCCGCTTTCCATTTCTAAATCCTTGAATGTATCGAGATCAAAAACCATATCAGCTAAGGTGGTAGTTGGGTAATCATTGACGTCTTTGCCAGCTTGATTACCGTCATCAGCCATCAGATCATGGCAGAGTAGGATCATCCCCGGATTGTGACCAATAATCATCGCTGTCCGCGCCACACCAGCATGATCATGGATAACATCAAACAACATATCGCTGCTGGCATTATAGATGCGGTCATCAACAATAAATTCAGGTTTATCTTGCCATTCTTTCATCACCCAATCGGCGGTTTCCATGGTTCGGGCGGCTGGTGAGACGAGAATGATATCAGGGATAGTTAAATGCCCTTTGATATAGCGCGCCATATCCGTGCAGTTTCTTTTGCCCCGCTCAATGAGCTTTCGGTCAATATCACGGCCTGTTTCTGACACAAGTTCAGTTTTTCCATGCCTTAAAATCAGCAGTCTAGCCATTGCCTCGATCCAAAATTATACTTTGTCTATACTGCCAGCCATGAGCCTGTGCGAAAAGTCTTTTTTATAATCGCTGGCTTTGCTAAAGTGCGAGTATCTCATAATAAAGGAAAATAACATGTCGGGACAGTATCCTGGTTTTATGGAAGCCATTGGAAATACACCTCTTATTCGCCTCAAAGGGCCTAGTGAAGCCACCAAATGTGATATCTATGGCAAGGCTGAGTTCATGAATCCCGGCGGTTCTGTCAAAGATAGAGCGGCGCGCGGTATTATTGAGCATGCTGAACAGAGTGGTCTGCTGACCGCTGGCGGCACAATAGTCGAAGGCACGGCCGGAAATACCGGCATTAGTATTGCTATGTGCGGAAATGCGCGCGGCTATAAAACCATCATTGTGATGCCCGAAACGCAAAGCCAGGAAAAGCAGGATATGTTGCGCCTGCTTGGGGCAGATTTGCGGCTAGTTGCAGCAAAACCCTATAAAGACCCCGGTAATTATGTGCGTTATTCGGAACAATTAGCAAATGAGATTAGGGATGAGCTGGGCGGCAATGTTATGTGGGCTAATCAGTTTGATAATATCGCTAATCAACAAGGCCATTATCAATACACCGCGCCTGAAATATGGCACCAAACTCAAGGCCAGATTGATGGCTTCACCTGTTCGGTTGGCTCAGGTGGTACGATTTGCGGTATAAGCCGTTTTCTTAAAGACCAAAATCCTGATGTGAAGATAGCCTTGAGTGACCCATATGGATCAGCTTTATATCATCATTATGCGCATGGGGAGCTGAAATCTGACGGCAATTCGGTGAGCGAAGGCATTGGCCAAGGCCGGATCACAGCAAATCTGGAACAGGCTATGATTGACACGCAATATAGCATTTCTGATGAGGAGGCTTTGCCGATCATTTTTGATCTGCTTAAACATGAAGGGCTTTTGCTGGGTGGATCTAGTGCTATCAATATCGCTGGTGCGATGCGCCTTGCGCGTGATTTAGGCCCCGACAAAACAATTGCTACCATTCTATGTGATAGCGGCCAACGCTATCAGTCTAAAATCTGGAATCCAGTATTTTTGAAAGATAAAGGCCTGCCCATACCGGCATGGCTGGATGATGAGAAAAGCCCATGCTAATTAACGCAAAAGATGCCATTCGCGCCATTCAAGACAATCACGGTCTTGCCATGGATGCTACATTTGTTCTGCCAACATCTGATCGAGATGCAAAAGCAGAGTTTATCGAGAGCCGCATTACTGGTGCCGTATTTTTTGATATTAACGCGGTTGCTGATCACATCTTGGCCTTGCCACATACCATGCCAGATGCGGAAATCTTTACCCAACATATGCAGGCTCTGGGGCTGAATGCTGATCAAATGGTTGTGCTTTATGATCAGTCAGGCATGTTGTCATCAGCCAGGGCATGGTGGATGTTGCGTTATTTTGGCCATTATAATGTTGCCATTTTAGATGGTGGGCTGGCGGCATGGATAGATGTTGGCGGAATGACCGAAAGCGGTGATGAGACATTAGCGCAAAAAGGCACATTCCAAGCGAAAAATCCCAACCCGAAGGCGATAACATCGCTCACGGAAATGAGTGCGCTTGTCGCCCTGCCCCAATCAGACAGACCGAAACAGATTGTTGATGCGCGGTCTGCTGGCCGGTTTTCAGGCACAGCACCCGAACCTCGACCGGGATTAGCATCAGGGCATATGCCAGGGGCATTAAACTGCCCTGTTAGTGAGTTGCTTGATGCTGATACAGGGTTAGTTAAATCCACTGATCAGATCAAAGCCTGTTTTATAGATGCTGGTGTCGATTTGGATAAACCGATTGTTACCAGCTGTGGGTCAGGCGTTACCGCTTGCGGGTTAGCATTTGGCTTAGCACTCATTGGCAAAACCGATGTTGCTATCTATGACGGCTCATGGTCGGAATGGGGCGCGCCTGATGCTGACCGCAATTTATGCCCAATTGTGACGTAACAATATTTTAGCATGATGAAAGCAATAATTGATGACTAAGACATCCAAGAAAATTAGCCCCTCCACTAAACCAGACACTAAAGTCGTGCATGCTTCTGTCAATCCTCTTGAGCATGAGGGCATGGCCAATATTCCTGTCTATCATACATCAACCATTATGAAGCCTAATCTAGATGATTATCGCCAAGGCCGGGGCAAGTATGACTATGGCAGAAAAGGCACCCCAACCTCACAAGCAACCGAGGAGGCGGTGGCAAGTCTCTATAAAATGGATGATTGTGTTGCCACACCATCAGGTCTATCGGCAATCTGCCTTGCTATTTCAAGCGTCTTAAAATCCGGTGATCATGCGCTGTTCCCGGATAGTATGTATGGGTCTGGCCGCCGATTTATTGATAACGTGTTACCGCAAATGGGCATAAGCGTTGGCATTTATGAACCCTCAATCACAGCAGATGAATTGACTGCTCATTTTCAAGATAATACACGTCTTTTCTATTTAGAAAGTCCGGGTAGCTTAACCTTTGAAATGCAGGATATCCCTGCCCTAACAACATGCGCACATGATCATGATTGTCTTGTTGCGATTGATAATACATGGGCAACAGCCATGTATTTTGATGCAGTTAAAAATGACATGGATATTGTTATTGAAGCAGGGACAAAATATATCTCTGGTCATTCAGATGTTAGTATGGGGTTTGTCATATCAAGTGGTGATACGGCCCATACTATTCGTCGATATACCCAGAATACAGGGATATGCGTTGCCCCTGATGAGCATTATCTGGCCATGCGCGGAATGCGGACAATGGCGTTACGGTTGCGGCAATCCGAAGCAAATGGCCTAGCCTTGGCAACATGGCTAGAGCAACAACCCGAAGTGATCCAAGTCTTGCATCCTGCCCTGCCATCGCATCCGGGGCATCATCATTGGCAACGTGATTTTTCTGGGTCTAGTGGATTATTTGGCTTTGTCATTGATCCTAACATTCCCATTATGGCCATTGATTCTATGGCGGATAACCTTGATTGGTTTGGTATTGGGGCATCATGGGGTGGTCATGAAAGCCTGATTAGCCAAGGCCGATTTAAGCGAACGG